>NZ_MNUD01000034.1:0-170621 GCF_001917295.1 Akkermansia sp. 54_46 | reverse complement strand
AATGTACCTCTTCAAATGCTTAGGGGACATGTAATGGTAAACGCCATAGTAACCTCTCTTCAGTAGAGACCAGAAGCTCTCAATGGAATTGGTATGAACCTCTCCATTGACATACTGTTTCCCCTTATGGTTGACAAACTCATGGACAAATCCGACAAGTCCTTTATAGGATTTGAACTCGTCAGTAAACACATTGGAATTTCTCTCTACATGTTTTCCGATGAATCCTTGTAAATTGTAAGCGGATGTATCGTCGATATGTTTGACGATTACTTTTCCGTTTCTCTGTTTGGCTCCGATCACAATCAATTTACCTACTGAACCTCTTCCCTTGTTCAGCTTCTTGGAAAAGTGTTTGTTGGATTCCTTGCCTCCAATGAAGGTTTCATCCACTTCTACAATACCGTCCAACTTCTCCTTTTTATCCTTCATCCAAACTTCCCTAATCCTGTGACAGAGGAACCAGGCAGTCTTCTGAGTGATTCCAAGTTCTTTTGAAATCTGGATGGAGGAAATGCCTTTTCTGGAAGTCGCCAACAGATACATGCACATCAACCATTTGTGAAGAGGCAATTTGGATTCCTCTAAAATTGTACCAAATCTGACGCTGAAAAACTTTCTACAATCCTTACAGCGATAGGGCATCGGAAAGTGGTTTTTACATTTGGTGATATGATCTGAACCGCAATGAGGACAACGGACATGACCATTCCATCTTTTTAACTCAAAATACTTCCGGGCAGATTCCTCATTAGGAAATTTGGAGAAGAACTCATATAAGGAAGTATATTTGGTTTTGTTGTTTCCCATATCGTTGTTGTGATATGGAAATTTTGTCGTGTTTTGATTGGTTCGTACGCGTTTATTTTCAGCGTATTGAGAATTATTTTGTATTACAATTTTCTTACCCATATTGGGCGAGTAGAAAATTGTTCTCAGAATTTAAAGGTATAAAAATTAACGGAGGTTAAACAGTGCGACAGAATGTCTATATGAGACAAATTGTCCCATAAAAATGTGTCAAAATGTCTCAATGATAATATGGTATCTCATTAGATAAATTGTTAGATATTTGTTATTATTATTGATAATTAATTGTTTTTAACAAATATTAATGGATAGAGATTTTTTGGCATGCCATTTGCATAAGATGTTGTAGGGAGTTGAAGGAGATGGTGGTAGATATTGCGATGATCTCTTTAGACTCAAACATCAAACCATAGAAACAAAAAAAATGTCTAATAAAATAACAACAGTTACCTTCACCGGTAAAAGCGGTAAACAATATAAGTTTGATACTTATACAAAAGATACTTCTTTTCGAGATGTAAGTGCAGTATATATCTTTACCAAAAGAGTACAAAAATTAGATGGTTCTTATTTTCAAAAACCTTTATACATAGGGGAATCTGAAAAACTTGGAACTCGAATTTTAAATCATGAGAAATGGCCCTATGTAGATAGGCTCGGATGTACTCATATTTCAATTATGCAAATTAGCGGAGAATCTGCCCGTATGGACGCTGAAACTGATTTGATTAATGGTCAAAATCCTCCGTGCAATTTTCAGTAAAGGATTTAGCCTCATCGGTAGGATAATAAAGGCGTTCAAATTCTGCAAAAGCCGCAAAAAAGGCATCAAAGAATCGTTCTTCAGCCTTAGTGAAAGGAGTTACAAGGTACGATCCGTTATCTAATTTTTCAATTTGAGGTGTAACATTCATATTTAAAATTATTCTTAAACGATCTGTTTCACTCGTTTGTGAAACAGATCGTTTTTATTTAGTGGATTTCCTGAAAAGGAAGAGGTGATCTGTTGGATGGTTAGTCAAGTATGTAGGTCCCATATTTTTTAATGGGCTTCCAGCCAGTTGCCTCCCGTCCTGGCTTCCACCAGAATGGGAACGCCGTTGGGCAGGGGCAGCGCGCTGACCATGGCTTCCTCTATCTTGGGAATGAGAGCCAACTCATCCCTGTGCAGGTCCACCAGCAATTCATCATGAATTTGGAGGATAAGCCGGGATCTGGTGCCTTTCAGCAATTTGTCCACATGGATCATGGCTATTTTAATCATATCCGCCGCCGTGCCCTGGATGGGGGTGTTGATGGCAGTACGTTCCGCGGCGGACTTAATGGTCTTGTTGGCGGAATTGATTTCCGGAATCATCCTCCGTCGCCCCAATAGCGTTTCCGCGTAACCGGCTTGTTCCGCTTTGTGAACCAGGTCTTCCATGAAGGATTTAACTATGGGGAACTGGGTAAAATAGTTTTCAATCAAAGTGGCGGCTTCTCCGCGGGGGCAGCCCAGCCTCTGGGAGAGACCGAAGGCGGAAATGCCGTAAATAATGCCGAAATTCACCGTTTTGGCCGCACGGCGCATAACGGCGTCCACCTGGTCGCGGGGAATGCCGTACACACGGGCGGCCGTTTCCGTATGGATGTCCCGTCCTTCCCTGAATGCTCCGCACATGGCGGGGTCTCCTGAAAGAGCCGCCATGATGCGCAGTTCAATCTGGGAATAATCCGCAGACAGCATGGTGTATTCCTCTGAGGCGGGGACAAAGGCGGTGCGGATCAGGCGCCCCTGTTCCGTCCTTACCGGAATATTCTGAAGATTGGGATCCTGGGAGGCAAGCCTCCCGGTTGCGGTCAGCATCTGGTGGAATTGGGTATGGATGCGTCCATCCCGCGGGCAGATATACCTGGGCAGTGCATCCAGATATGTGCTCTTCAGCTTCATATTCTCCCGGTAAGCCAGGATATCCGCTACAATGGGATGCTGGGGGGCCAGAGCGGAAAGGGTGTCTTCATCCGTCACGAACTGGCCCGTCTTCGTCTTCTTGGGCTTCTTCACCAGCTCCAGTTCTCCGAACAGGAAATCTCCGAGCTGCTTGGGGGAATTCAGATTCAGGGGATGGCCTGCGGCTTCTTCAATTCTTTCCCGTAGGCCGTCAATGATGGCTCCTACCTTGACGGAAGCCTTCTCCAGGGATTCCGGAAGCACGCGGATGCCGGAAAACTCCATGTCCGCCAGCACGGGAAGCAGGGGCAGTTCCACGGTACGGAACAGTTTTTCCATGCCGCTTTCCTTGACCTGCCTTTTCAGGACGGCGGAAAGCTGGAGGGTGATATCTGCATCCTCCGCCGAATATTTGCCCATTACTTCCACGGGAACGCCGCTGGTGTCCAGTTCCCGTTTTTTTGCTCCTGGAGCGGCAATGTCCTTCAGTTTAATCGTGGAATATTGCAGCAAATTTTCCGCCAGAACGTCCATTCCGTGCTTCATGCCTGGAGCGATCAGGGCATGAGCCAGCAATGTATCGAAAAAGGGGCCTTTGACATGGATGCCGTTGGCTCGCAAAACCTCCAGGTCAAATTTCAGATGATGCCCTATCTTCTCTGCGGGGCCTTCCAGGAGCGGCCTGACTGCTTCCAGATCCGCCGGACCGGAGACAGGCATGTACCATGCCTTGTGCGGTTCAGCGCAAAAGGCGACGCCCAGCAGGTTGTCCATGAGGGGATTCAGGCCCGTCGTTTCCGTGTCGAAGCACCAGGAATCATACTTTTCCAGCTCGGCTGCCATGGCGGAACGGGCTTCCGGCGTATCTGCAATAATATATTCGTGCCTGAAATCATCTACCGTTTTCAAATGGCGTTCCTCAAATAAATCCATTTGTCCCGAACCGTTCTGCCGTACTCCCGACACAGGGGCGGAGGGTTTCGCCGACGAAGGCTGTTCCGTCCGGGGGGCGGGAGCAAACAAATCGTCTGCCGGGAGGGGGGCTTTTCTGGGCTCCGGCGCTTTTTTCCCGAACAGCTTGGCCTGCATGGACCGGAATTCCAACTCCTGGAGAAGGGCCTGCAGTTCTTCCGGACTGGGTTCTCTTTTAACCAATTCAGGCAGGGTCACCGTCAGGGGAACGTTCCGGTCAATGGTGGCCAGTTGCTTGGAAAGGGTTGCCATGTCCCCGTTTTCCTCCACAATCTGTTTGCGCTTCCCTTTCAGTTTATCCGTATTAGACAGCAGGTTTTCCACGGAGCCGAACTCTCTGATCAGCAGCTTGGCCGTCTTTTCCCCCACGCCGGGAAGCCCCGGAATATTGTCGGAGCTGTCGCCCATCAGGGCCAGAATATCAACTACCTGGTCCGCACGTTCAATGCCCCATTGCTCCTTGAGCTTTGCCAGGTCAATCACTTCGTGGTCATTGCCCCTTTTGCCGGGTTTCCACAGAAAGCAGGTGGAGGAAATAAGCTGGCCCAGGTCCTTGTCCTGGGAAACCATGTAGGTCTGGAATCCCTCCGTACCGTCCGCGATGCGTGCCAGCGTGCCTATCGTATCGTCCGCCTCATAGCCTTCATAGCGCAGAATGGGAATATTCATGGCTTCCAGCAATCTGAAAATCAGGGGCATTTGGTCGCTCAACTCTTCCGGCATGGATTCCCGGTTGGCTTTATAGGCAGGGTAAAGCTTATGGCGCGCCGTGGGAGCGGAAGTGTCGAAACAGGCCGCGATGTGCGTGGGGCGTTCGTGCTCCAGAATGCCCAGCAGCGTATTGGCGAAGCCGTACACGGCGGAAGTATTGACTCCCTTGGAATTGCGGATGGGATTGGAGAAAAAGGCGAAGTGGGCTCTGTAAGCCAGGGCCATTCCATCCAGAATAAAAAGGCGCTTGGAAGGGGAATCAGTCATTTCTGCCTTACTTTACCATGCGGTCCGGCGGGAAGCCACCGTTAAATGCGCCTCCGCATTCTCTGCCGATCGGGGCGGAGAAACAATCTTGAGAGCGCTTTTTTGTTGCCTCCTGACTATGAAGACCAGTCCTGCTTCTTGTAAAATTTGCTGGAGCCCGGCCGGGAATGTTTTGTCTCCGTTCATCCTTCTTTAAGGATTGATTTTCTTACAGGAAACATTATCATACTCCGTTTCCATGACTTACACCATCACTCCTTTGATTGCAGAGGATGCCATCTGCGCGCGCGTCAGGGAACTGGCCGCATCCATTGACAGGGCCATGGCAGGAAAACCCTATATTTTATTGCTGCTGCTGAACGGCGCTCTTCCTTTCGCTGCGATGTTGGAGAAGCATTTGAAATCCCGGCCTGCGGTGAAAGCCGTCAAAATTTCCAGTTATGCCGGAATGAGAAATTCCGGTTCCGTGGCGTGGGAGGGGGATTGCGGGGATTTCCAGCCCGATGTGCCTGTTCTGGTGGTGGATGACGTTCTGGATACGGGTGCTACGCTGGATGAAGTTTGCCGGGAATTGAAAAGAAGAGGGGTGAAGGAAGTCCTCACTGCTGTAGCCGTGGACAAGCACTGTTGCCGGAAAGTGCCTTTTGAGGCTGATTACGTGGCTTTTACGCAGGGAAACGATTTCCTGGTGGGGTTTGGAATGGACCTGGATGGGCATTACCGGGAACTCCCGTACATTGGGAAAGTGGTCATGGCTGACACAGTTGAGAATTCAGATTGAACAACCTGTTGAAAAAAAGTGTCCAAAACAATTGGAGCGGCAGAATTATCCGCCGTTCTGCTTAACAAGGGAAACCGGAAAGGAGAACCAAGACATGAAAATCAACAGGGCAAGACAACAGGAAAGCGTGGCCGTTTTCGGCCGCGAAACATCTCTTATACGGGATGTTTTGGACAATCTGGAACTGGAACATGCGCTGACGTGGCTGTTGGAGGCCATCAGCCAACACCAGTCCGGAAAAATGGGCGGGGAACCGTGGCACCTGTACCAGACCACGCTGTTCGCCATGTATGTGGACTATGACAACGGCAAAGTGCGCCTGTCCGCCGCGCTGGCATGCCACGATGCAGATCTGGAAATGTCCTTGAAGGATTTTGTGGAGATATTGAGCCGTGAAGCCGTCAAGGAGGCGGCCCCTCTTCATTATACCCCTGGGAGTTCCGGCAAATGCATCCACCGCTACCGCAATCCGTATTTTAAACGCAGGCGGCGGGACCGGGAACCGGACATCGGTTTTTACTCCTGAGACGGATTTCGCCGCGAAGTGGCATCCTATCCTTTCCAAAAGACCGGATTCTCTATGGACTCCGGCCTTTTTTCACTTTTTCGGGAGGGCTTTCCATAAATGGACACGGGGTACCGGACAAGGTAAAAAATGCGGTTTTTACTCTGATTTTGAAATGAATATTGACCCCGTTTCTTCCCGTTCATGAACGGGAACGGCGGAAAACATGCGGCGGATGATATTTCCCGGAAATGGCGGGTGCTTGGGCGGCCTCAAATTGACAATCGCTTGTGAAATATTAGAATGATCGGCAGCGCTTCCGGCTCAGGGGCCCAGCACAGTCAACCGAAATGAAAAGCAGCAGAATCAGAATTGCAACGAGGCGGGATGCGGCCAAGCTGCTGGAAATTTACGCTCCGTATGTGGAAAAGACAGCTGTCACGTTTGAATATGAAGTGCCTGCAGTGACGGAGTTTGAAAAAAGAATAGATCACATACTGGGAAAATACCCCTATTTGGTTGCGGAAAGGGCAGGGGATATTTCCGGTTATGCCTATGCAGGAGTGTTCAAGGACCGCGCAGCGTATCGCTGGGCTGTGGAAACGACGGTATACGTGCGGGAAGACATGAAAAAAATGGGAACGGGAAGGGAACTGTATGCAGCTCTGGAAAAGATTCTCTCCATGCAGAATATTTTGAATTTAAACGCGTGCATTGCTTATCCCTGTGAAGCTGAGGACCCCTATCTTACACGGGACAGCGTCCAGTTCCATAAACGTTTGGGGTATCAATTTGCAGGGAAATTTCATCGGTGCGGATACAAATTCGGCCGCTGGTACCATATGATCTGGATGGAGAAGTTTCTTGGAGGCCATACGGAAAATCCGCCCGTAGTGAAATCTTTTGGCGAGGTAAGGAGCCTTGTCGCGGAGAAACTCGGAATTTGGTGAAAGGCGGCTCCTGGGCGCATTCGGAAACAGAAAATATTTCCGAATCAATAACATGCCGGATGTTCCGGCATGCGGCCACAAGAGGGTTTTTTGTTGCAAAGTTAGTTTAAACTAATTTTTAATTGACATCGTTTGGCCGGATTATTATTTTCCGCTCCGGCGGGAAAAAATGGCGGATATGCCATGAAATCCTGCCGGATTGGAGGATGCCTCCCTGAGGAGGATACGGATGTTTTCATTATCAATAAAAAACCATGAACGCATACAAACGCATGTTGCTGGCCGGCTTTTGCGCCGGAAGTACAATCCTGGCTTTCGGTAGCCAGGCTCAGGCGGCCAAGGCCGCTTCCCCCAAGGTGGACAAAACGAGCGCGGCGATTGCCGCCTACGCGGATGAGCTTGTCATTCCCACCTACAAGACGATGAGTGATAACGCTCTCAAATTCGCCAAGGCCGCTAAAGAGCTGAAGGCTGCTCCTACCGATGCCAAGGTTGCTGAAGCAGGGAAGCTTCTTCTTGAAACGCGCGTGCCGTGGGAACTTTCGGAATCCTTCCTCTTTGGCCCGGCTGCTTTCGCCAACCTTGACCCGAAGCTGGACTCCTGGCCCCTGGATACCACGAATCTTGATGCCGTCGCCAAAAACGCGGACAGCAAGAGCGTAACGATTGACGCCGCCTACGTACGCAATTCCCTCGGCGCGGAAACGCGCGGTTTCCATGCTGCCGAATACCTGCTGTTCCGAGATGGGCAGCCCCGCAAGGCCGCCGATCTGACGCCCGGACAGCTTTCCTACCTTGCCGCTGTGGCCGAGGTGATTGCTGAGGATTCCATCACGCTTGAAGCCTGGTGGGCGGGTTCTGACAAGATCAGCGAAGAGAAGGCCAAGATTCTTGAAGAAGCTGAAATAGAACCCGGCAAGTCCTATGCGGGGGAATTCAAAAAAGCTGGCCAGGCAGGCAGCCGCTACGAGTCAAACTCGGAAGTGCTTGATGAAATCATCGGCGGCAGCAAGGACATTATTGACGAAATAGCCGATTCAAAGGTGGGCAAGCCCTACGAAACGGCTGACGCCGCCGACTGTGAATCCCTTTACAGCTACACTTCTCTGGTGGACTCTCGCCACAACGTACAGAGCGTAGAAAAATCCTACAATGTGATTTCCCCTCTCGTAGCCGCCAAGTCCGCGAAGGTTGACCAGGCTGTGAAAGGTTCTATCGCCAAGGTATTCAAGAGCCTTGACGCCATACAGGGGCCCCTGGTGAAAAATCTCGACAAAAAGGAGCAGCTCAAGGCAATCATCGACAGTTGCAAGGAACTTTCCGAAAACCTCGACAAGGTTCAGGAACTTCTTGTGAAGTAATTTAACCCGCATTGCCCAGGGTCGGCAAGGCCCTGGGCTGCAATATCATATTGTCGGCCGGCTGACGGAGACGTGTACCACGGGCCGTATTTCTGGAAAGCCTGCCAATCATCAATGCACATGGAGTATCGACAATTTGCAAAACCTGCGGCTGTCCTGGTGCTCGGAGCGGGAGCGGCCGCCTGGGCAATAGTGAATTCCGGAGGTTCTGGGGATGCGGCTCCTGAACAATCTTTTATCCCGGACACGGCAAGGAATGCCGGCGTTTTGGGACATCCCCGCATTTCCGGACGCGCACTGATTAATCCGGCCCAGGGGAGTGCATCAAAATTTGACAATATCAAAGCCGAATACATGACAGCTTCATGCGTGAGCTGCCATGTAAACCGTGGCCGTGATTTCACGCCCCCCGCGCTCAGGACGAAAGAAGGCGAGCCCGGGCCGGCTTACTATCTGGGCGGTGAAAAGGGAACGGTGTTTAATGCCACCAGTAAAGCGTTTGAGCAGGAATCGCCGGCAATTACTGAAGCCGGCCTGACGAATCGTTTCAAGGCGGGCGAAATTATTTTTGAAGGGAACTTCGTACCCGTGAAGCGCAATCGCTTCGGCGGTCTCGGTCCCACTTACATTAAATCATCCTGTCTGGCCTGCCACCCCGGTTATGGCCGCGGACAGCGCACCGGCAATTTTGACAGGCAGTACGGCAACGGTTATCTGGCCTTTGTACATAATCCCGATGGCACCCCGGTTAAGGGGTACACGGGCATGCTGCAGACGAAAGCGGTTCCTCCTTTTGTGCCTTATGCCAAGGGAGTGAAAATAGAATGGCATGATTTTGTTGACCAGTACGGAAACAAATACCCGGACGGAACGCCCTACAATGCGGGCAAGCCGACGGAGGGCACGTTGACTTATCCCACGGCAGATGTGATTGAGCCGTTGCTTCCGCTTCCGGCCGATTACCGCGTGTCAATCGAATCAACAATCGGCATTTACGGAACGGGGCTGCTTGATGCCATCCGTGACGAGGATATTATTGCCGAATACAGGCGCCAGCAGAGCATGACAGGCCCGGTGAAGGGGATTCCTGGCAAATGGATTGACGAGCCCGACGGTACCCGGCGCCTCGGAAAGTTCACGTGGGACTGCTCGCGCGCCACACTGGAAAACGGTCCTGGCGCCAATGCGCTTTGGAACGTGACGAATGTAACGCGCAAAAACCGTCCGAACATTTACATGACGCCCGAATGGCTCGAAAAACAGAAGGAACTTGGCATTGATGTAAGCGGTCTTGAAGGCCCGCAGGAAGAGGAACTCTCAATGCAGCAGTATGAGGATTTCATGGTCTGGCATCGCGGGCTGGCCGTGCCTGCCGCCCGCAACCTCGACAAGCCTGACGTGCGCCGCGGGCGGGAACTTTTCAATAAACTGGGGTGTGCCGGTTGCCACAAACCTGAATGGACAACGGGAGAATACAAACCGCTTCCCGGCTATGCGAACCAGACCATCCGCCCCTATACGGATATGCTGCGTCACGATATGGGGGAAATCAACCGCGGGCGTTCTCGTTTCTGGCGTACGCCGCCCCTGTGGGGAAGGGGGCTGATGCACAAAACCGCCAACCATACCGATATGTTCCATGATCTGCGCGCCCGCGATTTTGAAGAAGCCATCCTGTGGCACTTCGGCGAAAGCGAATTCTCCCGTGAAATGTTCCGCCATCTCTCCGCCAAAGAGCGCGGCCAGCTGATTCAATTTCTGAAAGCACTTTAAAAAAGAAAATACTCATGACCTGCAACCTGGAAAAAAACAAAGGTGTTTCCGTCAAGTCGCTCCCGCTGGGCGGCGAAGGCGCATCTCTGCAATTCATTACGCTTGCCGGAAACAAACCTGAGCAGTTGGCCGAGCATGCCGCATTGCTCCAAAAAGCTGAGAAAAGCGGTCTCCAATGGGTTGGCCCGGAAGTGTACGGCAGCGCTGATCTGGATCTCTCCCCGGTTCCCGGGGCGGGGTTGACTGCCGTTTTGGGTACGAAAACGGGCGCATCCTTCTATCGAGGCATGCAAATCTGCGCGGTGGAGGGGGGGAATGCCCGGACGATTGAGTTCAATGGCCGCTCCGCCGGCGTTTTTTATGAGGATGAATATGCCGAGTATGCCGTTCTGGGCGGTTTGTCGCCCCGCGACCGGACAGCCGGACGCACCGAGCAGACATTGGATGTCTTCCGGCAAATGGAAGAAGCGCTGAACCGGACCGGTATGGATTTTTCCCACGTGGTCCGCACATGGTTTTACAACAACAGCCTGCTGGACTGGTATGAAGAGTTCAATCGCGCCCGCGACATATTTTTTGCAAGCCGCGGCGTGTTTGATCGCCTTGTTCCTGCCAGTACGGGGATTGGATCCGGCAATCGGGAAAATGCGGCCTTGTTGGCCCGCGCATTTGCCATTCGACCGAAGAGTGGCCGTGTGACAGTAAAAGATATCCCTTCGCCGCTGCAATGTTCGGCTCAGGATTACCGCAGCTCATTCAGCCGTGCGGTGGAAGTGGATCACCTGCTGTTCCGGCAAGTCATCGTCTCCGGTACGGCCAGCATTGCCCCTGGCGGAGAATCCTTGCATCCCGGCGATATCGATAGGCAGACAGAGCTCTCGCTGGACGTGATTGAAGCCATCCTGAAATCACGCGGCATGGGCTGGAAGGATGTTGTCCGCGCCGTAGCCTATTTCAAAGATAAGGATTATGCCTCTCACTACGGAAAAATAGCTCTGCGCCGCGGCCTCTCCATCATGCCCTGCATCGGCATACAGGCCGATGTGTGCCGGGACAATCTGCTGTTTGAAATGGAACTTGATGCAGCTGTGTTGAAGGCCTGAGAAAATGGTGTTAAGAATCATTCAGTGGAGCTTTCTGCTTGGCCTTGCCTTTTATTCGCTCTTTATCGGGGCGGCTCAAGTGTCCTTGTCCGACCTGTGGCACATGGATGGCGAGCAGCTGCAATTCTGGTGGGAAATCATGCTGCAAAGCCGCATTCCGCGCCTCTGCAGCATTCTCGTGGTAGGCAGCAGCCTGGCCATCAGCGGCTTGATCATGCAGCGCATCACCAATAACCGCTTCGTGTCGCCGACTACGGCAGGCACGATGGAGTGGTGCCGCTTTGGGGTAATGATCGCCATCCTTTATCTGCCCGGAGCCTCTCCCATTTGGCGCGTGGGGGCCGCCTTCGTGATTTCTCTGATAGGCACCTCATGCTTTCTGGCGGTGATTGCGCGCGTGCGGCACCAGAATGTCATTCTGGTGCCCTTGATAGGAATCATGCTGGGCGGCGTGGTGAATGCCGGAGCCGTTTTTTATGCCTACCAGTTTGATATTGTACAGAATATGGCGTCATGGCTGCAGGGGAGTTTCTCCCTTGTCATTGAGGGCAATTATGAATTGCTCTATGCCAGCATCCCGTTGATGCTGCTGGCCTATGTTTATGCCGATCTCTTTACGATTGCCGGCATGGGGCGCGATGCCGCGGTGGCGTTGGGGCTGAACCACGCAAGCATCATGCACATGGGACTGGTGATTGTATCCATCATCAGCTCAATCACGATTGTGGAGGTAGGCTACCTCCCCTTCATCGGATTGATCGTGCCCAATATCGTGAGCATTTTCCGGGGGGATGCCGTGAAGAAAATCTTGTTTGATACGGCTTGGCTGGGGGCCATGCTTGTTCTTGTTTGCGACGTGGCAGGGCGCATGCTTATCGCCCCCTTCGAAATCCCCATCGGCGTTATCCTGAGCGTGGTCGGCGGTGCTGTATTTCTGGCCATGCTCTTCCATAGAAAAACGTATGCCTGATTCCATTCAACATCAAAAAGATGATGCCTTCCGCAATGCTGCCGGCCGGCGTCGCGCGTTCCCGGCCTTCCTGATTCTGGGTCTGCTCTGCGTGGGGCTGGCGCTCGTATATGTCTTTCAGGGGATGACCCCCGAAACGTGGGACTTTAACATGGCCCGCCGCATTCCCATCGTTATTGCGCTGGTGCTGGTAGGAACGGCCGTGGGGCTGTCTTCAGTCGTCTTCCAGACGATTACAACCAACTATATCCTCACGCCCAGCGTAATGGGGCTGGATAACCTCTACGTATTACTGCAGACGCTCGTGCTCTACTTTGTGGGCAGCACACAGTTGACGACCATGCAGAGCCCGCTCTGTTTCATGGGAGCCCTGTTGTTGATGGTCTGCGTATCTACGGGTATTTTTTTCTACATGTTCCGTGGACAGAATGGCGGCAATATTTATTTTGTGGTGTTGGTAGGCATGATCTTCGGCATAACCTTCGGAGGCTTGTCGAACTTCATGCAGGTGCTGATAGATCCGAGTGAATTTGCCATACTTGAGGGGCGTCTTTTCGCCAGTTTCAATCGCATTAATGAAGAACTGCTGTTTACGGCGGGGCTTGTGATCGCCGCGACGGTCATCTGGCTGGTTTGCGACCTCAGGAAGCTCGATGTGCTTACGCTGGGCCGCTCCACGGCCATTACGTTGGGCGTGAACTACAAATGGGTGGTGCTGCGCTCCCTGATGATCGTCTCTATTCTGGCCTCGGCCTCGACGGTGCTCGTAGGGCCGGTGACTTTCCTGGGCATTCTCATCGTGAGCATTGCCCGCTTCATATTCCCGACCTACCGCCACATTGTCCTCATGCCCGGCACGGCTCTCGTGGGCGTAGCTGCATTGACTTTCGGCATGCTGCTTACCGAACGGTGGCTCAACTTCTCCGTGCCCCTGAGCGTAATCATCAATTTCGTTGGCGGGGTTTACTTTATCTACCTGATCATGAAAATTAAACGTATATGATTGAGATACGAGACATTTCCAAAAAATACCGTGAAACCTTCGTGCTCAGGCACGTCAGCACGAGGCTTCCCTCTGATCGGATGGTGGCCTTTATCGGCAGCAATGGCGCCGGAAAGAGCACGATGCTCAACATTATCAGCCGCCTTCTGGAACCCACAGAAGGCTCTGTATCCATTGATGGCAGGGAACTCAGGAAATGGGATTCCCGGGAGCTAGCCAAAACCCTCACCATCCTGGGGCAAACCCTCCATACTCCGGCGCGGCTCACGGTCGAGGAACTGGTTCGCTTCGGACGTTTCCCTCATTCCCGCGGCCGCCTGGAAAATCAGGATTTTCTGCAAATCGAAAAGGCTTTGGAACTTACCGAGATTGCCGATTTGCGCCATTGCTACCTTGATGAACTTTCGGGCGGCCAGCGGCAGATGGCCTATATTGCCATGGCCATTGCACAGGACACGAAGTACATCTTTCTCGATGAACCTTTGAACAACCTTGATATGCATCGTGCGGCGCGCATTATGAAACTGCTGCGTTCCCTGGTGCGGGAGCAGGGCAAGACGATCTGCATCGTAATTCATGATATTAACTTTGTCTCTTTCTATGCGGATTACGTGGTGGCATTCAGGGACGGAGTCCTGTGCCATCAAGGGCCGACAGAAGATATCATCCGGACAGATGTGCTGCGTGATATTTACGGTATGGATATCGCCATAGAACCCTATGGTGATAAAAAGATATGCGTATACTATGAATAGAATTTCCTTAAATTCCAAAAACAACAAACAATAACAAATAATATGAGAACAACAATCACCGCATTTCTGGCCGCATTGATTCTTCCCGGTCTTTCCATGGCCGCGGCAGATGAAGCCAAAACGATCACCGCCACGCACACGCTGGGCACGGTCGAGCTTCCGGTCAATCCGAAACGTGTCGCCGTGCTGGACTACGGTTCGCTTGAGACCATCAGCGAACTGGGCGTCACTCCCGCGCTGGCTTTACCCAAAAAATTCCTTCCTCCTTACCTCTCCAAATTCTCCGGAGAACAATATACGGATCTTGGAACGGTCAAGGAATTCAATATTGAAACCATCAATGCGTTCAAGCCGGACTTGATTATTATTTCAGGACGTCAGCAGGATTATTATCAGAAACTTTCCTCCATCGCCCCCGTTTACCTGGTCGATATTCTGGCCAAGGATCAGCTGGGGGAAGCCAAGAAAAACATCAGGCTTCTGGGTGATGTGTTCGGCGTGCCCGAAAAGGCAGCCGAAGCCGTCAAAAACATTGATGAAGCCGTAACCCGTACGAAAGACAAGGCCCAGGCCAGCGGCAAGAAAGCTCTCGTTCTCCTCACGAACGACGGCAAGGTAAGCGCTTACGGTTCGGGTTCCCGCTTCGGGTTGGTGCACGATGCCCTGGGGGTGGCCCAGGCCGATAAAAACATCAAGGTGGGGGTTCATGGGCAGCAGGTGACTTATGAATACGTTGCCATGCTCAATCCCGATATCATCTTTGTGGTGGACCGTTCGGTTGCTATCGGCCGTTCGGCCAAAAATCCGAATGTCCTCAACAATGTGCTTGTGAACAAAACGAAGGCGGCTAAAAACGGCGCCATCATCCTGCTTGACCCGCAGGTATGGTATCTTTCCGGCGGCGGCATCATTTCTCTGAACAAGATGATCTCTGAAGTGGAAGCTGCCTTCACGGACAAAAAATAATTATTCCGTCCTTATTCATCACGAAGCAGGCCGCACGACCCTATGCTTCCGTTTCCCGGCTGGAGCGGCAGAGGCGTGCGGCCCTTTTTCATTCAGGATCTGCTGATGAAGAAAATTTTGCAGTGGATGGCATCTCCCCGTCTCGCGTGCGCGCTGATGGCTTATGCCGTGTTGCTCATTTTTCTCGGCACTCTTGAGGCGCGGTCTATCGATGTTTCCGCTGTGCAGGCCAGGTATTTTGAAAGCTGGGGCTGCCTTTCCTTCGGGATGATTCCTCTGATTGGCGGCGCCGGCGTAGGGGCATTGGCCGTACTGAATATTTCGGCGTCTGTTTTCCGGCGTGCGCGCTTCACACTGCACGGCGTGGGAGTGAGCCTCACGCATGCCTTTCTGGTAGTGCTGATTTTGGCGGGGGCGTTGCAGTATTTTCTGCGTACGGAGGGAATACTCGTTCTGGATGCAGGTGAGGTCTCACACGAAATACTGGCAGGCGGAGGGAATGGAAGGAAAAATATCCCCCTTGGTTTTTCAGTAAAGCTGAAAAAATTTGATGCCCGGACATGGACGGGAAGCGATATCCCCAGCAGCTTTTCAAGCGAGGTTTGCTTCATGCGCGGCGGGGAAAGCACGGAAACGGTTATTCGCATGAATGCTCCGGTCTCCTTTGGAGGCTGGATTTTTTACCAGAACAGTTACGCCAATGGGGGCCGCACGAGTGTAATCACAGCCGTACGTAATCCGGTGCGCTTTTTTCCGTGGATATCGGTGCTCGGCGTATTTGCGGGCATGCTGCTGATTTTTCTCTCAACCCTGCGTGCCCGAAAAAAACATGCAGTGTAAAATTATTTTATTTACGGCGTTTTTCGTTGCTCTTGTGATTGCATTATCGCCTCTGTTTCAGAGGTTGGGGGATTCTTTTTCCTCATTTGACGGCATAGGGGCGCCCTCACCTGGAGCGCTGCCATGCCTGAAGGCAGGACGAGTGATGCCGGTTTCAAGCGCAGCGGCGGATTCCCTTAAATTGGCAAGCGGCCGCACGTCGGTGAATCTTGGAGGCTCTCGGACCGGGCCGGTGAAGTGGTTGCTGGCATTAAACGCCTGCCCGGCAAAAATGGCCGGCGAACCTTTTCTGCGTTCGGATAACAGGGATATGGTCGAATTCCTTGGCGGACGAGGCCGTTATTTTTCCTATGCCGATGCAGTTGAGAAGGCTGGCCTGCTGCGCGGCTCTCTGCGGGGCAATTCTCATCAGGCCCATGCCGCGGAAGCCATACTGGGCGCACTCGCCGTTTATGAGCAGGCCGGCGTTGCGCTCGCTCTCCGCCTGGAGGGGACATCGGGCTGTTTGGGGACGCTTGATGCATGGCATGAAGCTATGGTTGAAGCTTCAGCAGAGCTTGAAGCCGCTGAACGCGAAAAACGCCATCCCTCGCTTGACCGGCTCTACCGTGCCAATCGCTATTTTCAATTCCTCCAGGCTCTTGTGCAGGTAGAAGAAGCGGACCCGAATGTGGCCCTGCGAGTAATCCCACATGAGGGAAGCTACCTGACTCCGGCTGCTGCTCTGCTCGAAAAAAATCTCAGTCCCGCCGGGCGGACCGCCCTGAAAGCCTATGCCGCAGCCTGCGATGCCTATGCTGCCGGAGATGAATCTACTGCTGCAGAGACTCTGCGTCAACTTTCCGGGGAATTGGAGTCAATACTGCCCATGGATTCTTTCAAACTGCATTTCGAGCATTGCATCAATGCTCTCGAACCCTTCTTTGGAGGCTTCCTTCTCTACGGCATGTCGTTGGTTTGTTTCGTAGTCTCTCTGTTTCTCAAGCGGCGGAAGGCATTGCTGCATTTTGCGACGGTCTTTCTGTGTATGGCGGTATTATGGCATTTATTCGGCATTGCGGCCCGCATGTACATTCAATCGCGCCCCCCGGTTACCAATTTGTATTCCTCAGTCGTCTTTGCGGGCGTGGTAGCCTCATTATTCGGCGGGACGCTTTATATTCTCCGCCGTCAGCTTCCTGTTGCCGCGGTCGCCTGCGCTTCCGGCCTTCTCTCACTGCTGGTAGCCATGAATTTGCCCTACAGCGGCGATACCATGGGCATGATGCGTGCCGTTCTCAATTCGAATTTCTGGCTCACCATGCACGTAATGACCATCATGATAGGCTACGGAAGTGTTTTTTTTGCCGGGTTTTTAGCCTCATATCATCTGGTGGCCCGTTTCTTCGGCTTCGGACAGGGTGAAAAGGGGCTGAAAGCCGGGTCCTGCGGAGTCTATCGCATCCTTCTCGTGGCGCTCTTCTTTTGTTTTCTGGGGACAATGCTCGGCGGCATCTGGGCTGACATGAGCTGGGGACGGTTTTGGGGATGGGACCCTAAAGAAAACGGTGCCTTAATGACACTCCTTTGGTGCTCCTGCACCCTCCATGCCCGCCTTTTACACGTCTGTTCCTGTCAAGGCTTCCTCGTTCTTGCCTCGCTCGGAAATATCGTAGCAGCCTGGGGGTGGTTCGGTGTCAACCTCATGGGGATTGGCCTGCACTCCTACGGTTTTGTGGAAGGTGGCTGGTTCTGGTTTTTCCTTTTTGTGGGCCTTCAGGTCCTTGCGGCAGCTTCAGCCCTGATTCCCCAAAGGAGCCGCTGATGATTTTACGAACCATCGGGCAGGGAAGGGGAGGCGTTCGCGACATACGGCATTGATGAATGGAAAATACGGAATTGCAATGGGAGAACCATTCGGGAGAACCTGCAATATGGCAGATGCATTTCACCATTTATCAATGCAGGTGGTGTGGCAGCAGCTGTTTCGGCAAAATCAGAGAATATCCAGTGCAGGAGCGTGTATTGATGCAGCCTCTGCGCTCGGAATGCGTGCAGAAAGAAATGCTGTTTCCCATATGGAAATATAAAGCCGTAAATGAAAATATGAGAAAAAAATCATTTTCAGGTATTTTCCATAATACGATGCCTGTGAAGGCCTGATAAGGCCGCTTTTCGTCTATAAAATCAATAAAAAATAGTGCTTTTTTAAAGCAATCATCCAGAATGGGGCTGTCATGACCGTCTCCCCTGCGTCCGGTAAAGAAATTCACCCTCGTTTGCCTTGGGTGGAGATTGCTCGGCTGCTGGCGACGCTGGTGGTTATCATGCAGCACGTTCCTTCCATGGGGTTTCCTCCCAACCAATGGCTGATTGGTCCGGCGCTGGCGACGTTTTTCCTGCTGGCGGGGTATTTTTCCGCCTCCGGCCTTGATGAACAGGGGGCCGGAACGTGGGCGGCCCGCCGCCTGCTGGTTTTGCTGCGGCCTTATCTTTTCTGGTGCGCGGCCTATTGGCTGGCGGCGGGCATGCCTCTTTCCCCTGGTTCGCTGGCTTCCGTGTTTGGGCTGGGAACATGTCCCATGCTGACCCCAATGTGGTTCCTGAGAGACTTGATGATGTTTACCCTGGCTGCGTTTTTGCTCTCCCGTTTCCGTCCAGCTCTTTACGCCTTTGGCCTGTTTTGCCTGTTTCTGCACCGGTGGGACGACTCCCTGGCATGGCCCAGTCCGTACATGTTTGGTGATTTTGCGCTCGGCGTTATGCTGGCGTCCGCCGCACCGGGCTGTCTGAACCGCTGGGGCAACATGCCCCTTGCCGTGCATGGTTCCATTCTTTTAGCCTCCGTGGTTCTTGTCTGGGCAAGCTGTACGGACTCTTTCCTGATTGCGGACGGCTCTTTTTCAGGATTGATCGTTCTGGCCTTCCTCAGCTTCGGAATTATTGTAAAAGCCGTCAGCCCCGGCTGGTCGGAAAAGCTGGCCCGGTGGGCGTCCGGCAGCTTTTTCGTGTATTGTTCCCATATTTTTGTTCTGATAGCCCTGATGGGCGTAGAGAGCTGTTTTCCCTCCCCCTGGCCTGCCTGGGCGTGGTGGTGCCTGGTTCCCGCGGTTTACATGATGGCGCGGAGCGTTTACGTATTCCTCAAACGCTGTTTCCCCTGTTCCCTCGTCCTGATGAGCGGGGGAAAATGACCTTTGAAACAATGGACGGGAAGCTCCGCCGGGAGTGTTCCTTGTCGCTTACTTTGATGGCACCGGAGAGACGTCATCCTGTTTCTCTCTCCTGGGTTTGGCATAATAGCTTGGGTCGGCAATCCAGCGGTCTCCCGCTTTTTTCACCGGAATGAAGCTGACTCCCCACGACTGGAATTCTCCTGTGTACGGTTGTTCTATCAGGATCCTGTTTTCCCCGGCCTTCACTTGAAAGGGAACAGGAGGCCGGGCCCACCAGAATTCCTCGTTGTCAAAGGGTATTTCATTTGCGGGCGAATTCCATGTATGCTTTTCGTAACGCCGCTGGCCTGCCAGTTTGTAAGTCTGGGGATTTTTCATTTCCTTGCCGTTTACCCATATTCTGGTGCCGCACTGGGACCATTCCCCGGCAGCCGGTACTCCGGAACAGCGCCGTGTGGAACGGGCCGGAGCGTCAAACCCCACCATAGCGTGCATGGTGCCCTCCACGGGTGAGTGAAACGTCGTCTCCGCCCATACCGTATTCCCCGGTTTTGTCTTGGAAAATAGACCCTCCGCACCCGCACGGGTACGGAAATACAAATTGCCTCCGCGCGTCTGGATGGAAGACAACCCTGCGGGAGATTTGCCCGCCAGCAGGTTATTTCTTACTTCTTCCTGCCTGTCCTGCGGAACGGGGCCGAATACCGTCCATTCCACGAAAGAATCCCTCCAGTAAGGGAAAGGCCTGCTTCCGGCCAGGGCTTCCATGCGTTTTTCAAACAGAGAGAAGGCCTGATAAGCCTCCGTGTTCTTTTCCGGCAGACTGCCGGCAAAACGGGAACCATCCTCTGGAATTCCTTTCCAACTGCGTTCCGCCATGGCGAACATGGCAGGCCACTGGGGACTCTGAACAGGAATGTTTTTTTTGTTCTCCACCCGGGTATCCGGCCATAGACACTGAATGACGCCCAGGGAATGGTTGTTTCCCCTGGCCGTTCCGCAGGGCTGGCGGAAGAAATTCCTGCGCACCAGAATGCCGGGGTCAAAGGAATTGACGTATCCTGCCGTGGAGTCGAAGTAGGGATTCTTCTGCCTGGCTGGATCCGGCAGGCCTACGGAATTTTCATCATTCCACAGCTGGGCATAACTGTCTCCGGACACAGGCAGGTCATTGTTGCCCGCCCATTGGATGGGCTGCCGTCCCAGGGATTTGACCTTGGCCGCCATCCGGTCCGCAAACTGCTTTCCGTTGGGAATGCGGATTTCATCCGCTCCTATATGAAGGTAGGGAGACATTTCCGCCGGAATTTCCCTGCAAAATTCTTCCAGCAGTTCTTCCAGAATGTTGATGCCTCTGGGATCATGCATCGGGAAGCCAAAGCAGTTTTTAAAATAGGTGCTGTGCCCGGGCATATCGATTTCCGGAATAATCTGGACATGGCGCTCCCTGGCGTAGCGGAATAAGTCCCGTATCTGGTCGTAGGAGTAGGTGCCGTTAACGTCCCGTCCCTGAATCCTCTTGGAGGGATCATTCAAAACAGGGTACTTTTTGCACTGGATGCGCCATGCGGGGTAATCCGTCAGATGCCAGTGAAAAGCGTTTATTTTCAGCCGGGCCATTTCATCAATATCCGCCTTGAGTGTTTCAACAGTCCGGAAATGGCGGCCTGCGTCATGCATGAAGCACCGGATGGCGAACGCGGGGCTGTCCTTGATGTCGCAGCACGGGTAATCTCCCCTGGCTCCCAGCTGGTCCAGCGTTCTGCGGGCATAAAAAACGCCCGCATCGTCAGCGGCCGTAATCAGAATGCCGTTGGGGCGGATCCGCAGTTCATACCCTTCCTTGCCCAGCGTCTTGGACAGGGACGCGTTTTTTTTCACGGAAACGGGAGCCTTTTTAGGGCATGTTCCCGTTTTCCAGTCCACCTGGGACGGGAAGGGAATCAGTGGGACCGGAGCGGCTTTTTCCTGCTGGAGAGGGTGCGGGGATGTCCAGTCTCCATGGGAGGAGGTAAAACAAAGCATCAGGCCGGAAGCCAGCAAAGGCGCGGAAAGGGATAATCGCATGGCAAATATTACACGTGAATGATGAATGATTTTTCAAGGAAACAGAGAAATTGCAAAAGAAAACATTTTACGCAGTATAAAATTATCCTATCCGTATGCGGATGGAATGAACGGCGTCTTTGCCGAACTGGTCCTTCAGTTTTCCCAGCAGGGCTCCCTGCCACTGCTGGAGATGGTAGCGCATGGCCGGTTGAAGCACCTGAATGGTGGCCACTCCCTTGACAATGGAAAGAAGGTTGGATTGCTGGCCCAGGAATGGCCCCGCAGCTTTCAGCCATCCTGCCCGGAGCAATTCGGGATCCATCCCGTCGCCGTCCAGGGGAAGCTTGGACAGAATATCCCCCAGCAGGGATTCCGCCGTATGGAGGTTACGTGTTTCACTGGTGGCGGGGGATATCTGGAACCAGTCCGCCAGCGCCTGCCTCACCTCCTGTTCGTCACGGGAAAGATAATCATACCGGACGGGAGAGGCGTGGGGATCCGGACGGTCTCTGTCCGGCGTGTAGGGAAACCAGGGGGAGGACATAGGGGGAAAATAAAAGCCCGGAGCGTTGAATACCAACAGCCCCGGGCGGTTAAAATAATATATGGGGGAATATTATTCGCCGTCGTCGCCAATCGCTTCCACGGGGCAGCCTTCCAGGGCTTCCTCACAGGCGCTCAGCTCTTCGTCGTTGTCCGGCTGCTTCTTGACATAGGATACTCCTTCATCGTCATCCCGTCCAAAGTTTTCTGGAGCCGTTTCGCGGCAAAGGTCACAGTCAATGCAGGAACTGTCCACGTAAAATTTGCCGGGGACGTTTAGAGGTGTTTTTTCGTCGATATCTGCCATTGTGTATGATGGGTTGTATGAACTGCGCCCACTATTTCCGCATTTGAGTAAATTTTGCAATCTTTTTTGTTGCAGGAATGAGTCAGCATGGGGGACAATGGCGGCATTCCCGTTCCCGGAATAAAAGGCTTTTCACGATGAATATCCCACCTGCTTCCCTCCCTCGTCTCCTGCCCGTGTGGGCAGGGCTGCTGCTGGCCGCTTTTTCCGGAATTCTGATGGCCTGCGCCTTTATCCCGGTGGACTGGGGCGGGTGCGTATGGATAGGGTTCCTGCCTCTGCTGACAGCCCTGTGGTACGGCCGCAGGCGGGAGGGGAAAAGGGGAATGCTGGCATACGCCCTGTATGGCTGGATGTTTGGGGTAGTATTTTACGGCATTTCCTTCTGGTGGGTCAATGAAGTCAGCACGCTGGGCTATATTCCCCTGATGATTTTTTACGGAGGCCTGTTTCCCGGCCTCTGGGCTCTGGTCATGGGAGTGTTCTTCCGTCCGGACGCCCGGCCGCTGCCTGATGCGAAGCTGGCGGCAAAGGAACGTCGGGCCGCCTGGAAAGCCTGGGCCATGGGCGACATATTGCCCAGTGCTTCCGCCGCTCTGGCGGGCGCCGCTTTATGGGTATGCCTGGAATGGGGGCGGGGTTGGCTGATACCGGGTTTCGGCTGGAACAATCTGGGAGTGGCCCTGTACGGAAATCCGCTGGCCCAATGGGCGGAATACTTTGGCGTGACGGCGCTGGCCTTTATTCCGGCCGTCTTTTCCGTCTGGCTCTGGCGTGTTTGCCGCCGGGCCGGAACCATGATTGTCCATGAAGGCAGACGTACCGTTCCCTGGGACTTTTTCATCCTGGTGGCGGTTCTTTTAACCATGTTTGTCGTCGGCGTGTGCTGGACGGCTCGCTACTCCCCCCAGTCTGCCGCGGTTACGGGAAACGGCAGGCTTACCGTTCCCGTCATGGCCGTGCAGCTGAATCTGAGCCAGAAGGAAAAATGGGATCCGGCCAACCGGGGAAGCATTTACCGGGCTTTGCTGGACATGACGGAACAGGGAATGCTGGATCTTCAAAACCGCGCTCTGGAACAGGCGGTCAAAAACGGCGCGGAAGCCTCCCTGGATATGCCGGCATGGGTCATCTGGCCGGAAAGTTCCTTCCCCATTTCCACGTTTTACCGTGATTCCACAGGGGAACGCTTCCCCAATCAGGACAATGTCAACTTTCTGAGCGCGGAAGAGGATTACGTCCAGGCCCTCCGGAACGGGATATGCAATTTTATCCTGCTGACGGGCACGGATGATATTTACCTGTCTGATGAGGGGCGTGTGGCGCGGGCTTACAACTGCCTTACCGTCTTTGAGGGGGATTATTCCACAGCCCGTCCGCACGCCAAGGCCATGCTGGTTCCCTTCGGTGAATATATCCCTATGCGGGAAACATTCCCGTTTCTGGAAAAAGCCTTTGAGGCTTCCGCCGGAACAGCCATGGGCCTGAATTATACGCCCGGGCGTTCCTCCAGCCCCGTTCCCGTGCCCATCCGTCCCGGAAGCTCCGTTACGGTGGGGGTCATCCCTCTTGTCTGCTTTGAGGATGTTGTGGGAAGCTGGGTGCGCCGCTTCATCCGGCAGGAGCCCCAGTTGATGGTGAACGTGACCAATGACGGGTGGTTCAACCGTTCCTGCGCCAACGAACAGCATTGGCGCAATGCGGCGTTCCGGTGTATTGAGCTGCGCCGTGCCATGGTCCGTGCCGCCAATACCGGCGTAAGCGTGGCTCTGGCCCCCAACGGCGCGGTTATTGCGGATTTGCGGGATTCCTCCGGTTCACCGTTTACCAGAGGGGTGATGGCTGCCACATTGCCTGTGGGCTGTACGAAAATAACCCTGTACGCCATGCTGGGCGACTGGGCCGTCCTGGTTTGTTTCCTGATGTTCGCGGCTCTGTTGCTGCGCAGGATAGGCGCAGGGAAACGCGTCCATGGTCCCGTGGAGAACGGAGTTTACCGGCGTTCCACGGGGGCTACGCCCAGATAATTCCTGACTTGTTTGAACGCAGGGTAGGAAATGCCTGTTTCATGGCACCAGAAGGCGGAAGAAGAGCCGCCGTCCAGGTTCAGGGCCGTTTCCACCCGGAAATTTCCCAATGCCCCGGGAGCCGCCAGCCAGGCTGCCAGCTCCTTCAGAGTCAGGGAGGAGGAAACGCCGATGCACCATCTCCTGCCGCCGTCCGTGGCAATGAAGGTGCGGTAGGTGGACTTCTGCGCGTTAAGCCCTTTTACGGCGGAGCCGTTCTCCACCAGAAAGGGCCCCCCCTGGATAGCCGCCTGCATGGCCGGCAGTCTTCTCATGCGCCTCAGCACGGAACTGCGGATCAGGGTTAATCCGTCTCTGCCTCCTTCGTAAACGACACCGGAAACAGCGAAGGATCCCGTGGCCAGCGGAGAAAGCCGTTTGCCGTCCTGGACGACCAGGCCCAGGGGAGTTCCCTCCGCGTCTGCGCTGAAGAATCCTCCGTTGACTCCGGCCACGCAGGGGCTTTTCCTCATGGCCTTGTCCAGGGAGCCGTACCGGGGCGTTTTGACGCTCCCTTCATCCCTTACCAGCAGGCGGTGCGTATCAGAACGGAAAAAATACACGTTCAGCTTGTCCCGCATGGACAAAAATCCGTCCTTCCTGGTGAAAACGCGGTGTTCTGCGTGAACCAGGCCGGAAAAGCACAATATCAGGGGAAGCAGGCGCAGAAAAAGCATCGTCAGTAATCGGTGGGGGAACAATAGAAAATCCGGCGTTCCGCGCAAGTGCCGGAAGGCACGCATACGCCCGGCCAGACAACGCAGCCTTGCAGGCGGCAACCGTCCTCTACCGCAGCTCCGGGGCCTATCACGCAATGGCTGTCCACAAAGGCGCGGGGGGACACTCTGGCCTGGGGGTGGATGCGTGGAACGGGGGATGGGAAATCCAGATGGGCTTGAAGATAGGCCTCCGGTGTTCCCATGTCCATCCACAACCCGTCGTCCGCCAGAATGCCGCGCAGGCGTCCTTCCCGGATGTAATCCAGAAACAGGGGAATAATGGAAACGGCTTCCCCGGAAGGGATGCGTCGGAATATTTCCGGCTCCATACAGTACGCGCCGGTGAATTGGTAGGATCCGGGGTCGCGGCCCAGGGCGTGCCTCATATCCGTCACCAGGCCGGAAGAAAAATCAAATCCCACGTTTTTCTTATCTCCGGAGGTGCGGAGGGCCAGCGTCACGGGAGGGCGGCGGCTCAAATGCTCCTCCAGCAGGCGGCCCAGATCAAATGTGGCCGCCATGTCTCCGTTCACCACCAGCAGCGGCTCTTCCGCGGAAGCCAGGGGCTCTATCTTTTTGACGCCGCCGCCGGAATCCAGCAGCACGGGTTCATGGCTGAAATGAACGGGGCAGCCGTTCCATGAATGTTCAGGGAACACTTTGTCCCAGGCTGCCGCCAGATGGTGGGTGTTGATGATGAACTCCCGTATGCCGCAATCGTAGCATCGGCGCATGGAATGCAGAATAAGGGGCTCATGGAAAAAGGGAATCAGCGGCTTGGGCAGAATGTCGGTGAGAGGGCGCAGGCGGGTACCCAGCCCGGCGCCGAGAATAAACGCACGGGAAATGCGGAGGCCTGCTGTGATGTGCATGGAACATCACTACTGGGTGAGCGGCTTTTTTTCAAGCGCCCTTTATCCTCTTCTTTCCGGGATGACACGCCGGCATGCCGCCTCTTCCCCGAATTTAAAGGAAAATCCGTGATTTCGTGCTTTCCAAACGGAAGCTCATTCACTAGCATCCCCGCATGGCATGTGGAAACCAAAGAACTGTCGGCTCTCCGGCCTCCCTGGCCGGTACCTCTTTGCATACGGGACAGCCCGTTACCCTGACCCTGAAGCCGGCTCCTGCCGACTTCGGCATTAAATTCCGCCGGGTGGACATTCCGGACCAGCCTTTCATCAGCGCGGACGTGGAAAAGGTGCAGACTGTGGAACGCGCCACCAGCCTGGCTGAAGGTTCCGTCAAAGTGCATACCGTGGAACATATTCTCTCCGCCCTCACGGGCATGGGCATTGACAACGCCGTCATTGAAATGGACGCCAATGAACCGCCCATCGGGGACGGGTCCTCAGCCCCCTACGTAGAACTGATCAAGAGCGCCGGCATCGTGGAACTGGATGTGCCGCGCCGCTATCTGGAAGTGCGCGAGGCCGTCACCATTGAAACCAAGGGCGGTTCCATCCTGACCATTCTCCCCTCCAAGCAATTCCGCGTTTCCGTCACCTGCGTGGGACCGGAAAACCGCATCACCCAGTACTTTGACGCGGTCATCACGCCGGAAACGTATGAAAAGGAACTGGCCCCGGCCCGCACCTTTACGTTCTACGAAGACATCAAGCCCCTGCTGGAAAAGGGCCTCATCAAGGGCGGCAGCCTGGAAAACGCCGTGGTCATCCGCGGCGAGGAGCTCATGAGCAAGGAACCCATGCGTTTCATCAATGAGTTCGCCCGCCACAAGGCCATGGACCTTATTGGGGACCTGACCCTGTGCGGCAAGCCCATTCTGGGCCACGTCATCGCCATCAAGCCGGGCCACGGCCCGAACACCGAACTCACGGCCAAGCTCAAGAAGGAACACCACCGCAACCAGCAAATGGCTCCCAATCCCGTCAACGTGCCGTACGGAGACGCCGTGCTGGACATCAACGAAGTAATGAGCCTTCTGCCGCACCGCTATCCCTTCCTGATGGTGGACCGCATTATCGGTTTTGAAGGAGAAACCAAGTGCCGGGGTCTGAAGAACCTGACCATGAACGAACTCTTTTTCCAGGGCCACTTCCCGGGCCATCCGGTCATGCCGGGCGTTCTCCAGGTGGAAGCCATGGCCCAGGTGGCCTCCATCGTCATGCTGCGCCAGCCCGGCAATGCCAGCAAGCTCGGTTACTTCATGAGTGCGGACAAGGTAAAATTCCGCCGCGTCGTGGTTCCCGGCGATACGCTCATCATTGAAGCGGAGCTGACCAAGATGCGCGGAAACATTGGCCAGGCGACGGCACGCTGCCTGGTGAACGGACAGGTGGTTTCGGAAGCCGAGCTTAAATTCGGCCTTCAGGATGCTTGATCCCGCCGACTGCATCCCCTGTTTTTACGGAAACCCCGGCCGTGCATGCCACGCCGGGGTTTTTCATGTTCCGCATCCGGGCTTTCTTTACCTGAACATTCCGGACATCCCGCAAAAACGGAGACCGGAAAACGAAATCAAGGGCGGTATTTCCTCCTTTTCAGGAGATCTGATCCCGTCTTAACAGTCACTTGCGGAAAAGAGCCGGATATCAGGCAGGCGGCACATCTCCGCGTACTCTTCAAGACGGCGGCGAAAGGTCTCTTTGGTCATGGAAAGAAGAGCATCTGCCGAAAAGGACTCGCAGGTGAAGGAGGCCGCCACCGTTCCATACACAATTCCCTTCTTCACTTCCTCAAACGGAGGAAGGCCGGGAGGCAGGGTGGACAAATAGCCGGCCAGAGCCCCCAGGAACGTATCCCCCGCGCCGGTGGGGTCCACCAGCGTTTTCAGAGGATAGGCGGGACAACGGAACATCCGGAGATTCCCGCCGACATCCCGGCCCAGAAGCGTGGCTCCGTATTCCCCCTGTTTCACCACTGCGTACGCGGCGCCTTTGGAAAGCAGGAATTCCCCGGCTTCCAGGACGGTGGACGCCTGGGCATATTCCTTCGCCTCATCCTCATTCATCATGGTGATATGGGAACGGCTGATCACGGCATCCAGCAATTCCGGCTGGCGGCGCAGCCACTTGTCCATGGAATCGGAAAGCACCAGCGCCGCGTCCGGACATTGTTCCATGCACTTGAGCTGCTGGGCCGGAACCATGCAGCAGCAAACCAGAACCGGATGGTTCCTCAAAGGCTCCGGAACGTGCACATCCCATTCCAGCATCACGGAATCATTGGCGCAAACGGTCCTCCGCTTGTTCATATTGTCAAAATATTCCCCGGTCCAGGAGAAAGAAGGCCCCTTCTTGCGTTCTACCCCGTTCATGCACACTCCTTTGGCCTCAAGGGCCGCTTCATAATGGGCGGGGAAATCCTCCCCGATGATGCTGACGGCATCCACGCGGTCGGCAAACAAAAGGGCGGCCACGGCCGCAAAGGAGACGGAACCGCCCAGAACGCCGTCCGCCCTGCCGCTGGGAGTAAGGATGGTATCAATTCCGATGGTTCCGGTAACGAGAAGGGGCTGGGACATGGAAAAAGGGAAATACGGTTTTACCCTGCAATCAAGAACAAAAAGGCTGGCGATATGGAAAAAACAGGGTATTTTATCCGCACGCGTTAAAGGAAATGGGTTCTGCCGGCATACTGGCCGACAGCTTCCGCAGAAGTCTGTTTCCAGTTAAAGGGCTTCACCAGGAGGCACGGATGTTTCCAGACCAGTTTTCAGGAACGTAGCCGGCAGTTCTTTTTCCCGGAAGATTTCGGGATTGCTCCGGAACTTTATTTTCTATTCAAACGTAGAAAAGCCGCTATGATAAAAATGCTGATGATGGTGGGTCTGGGAAGCTTTGCGGGCGGCATATTGCGTTTCCTGCTGTCCCGTTTCGTCCAGGTCAATTCGGCAAGTTCGTTCCCCTGGGGTACGGCTGCTGTCAACCTGCTGGGATGTTTTATCCTGGGCGCCCTCTACGGTTTGTTCGACCGGAACCTGCCGCATACGGAAACGCGGCTCTTTCTTACCGCAGGCCTGTGCGGCGGTTTCACCACCTTTTCCACGCTGATGAATGAATCCTTCCTGTTGTTGAAGGAAGGGAACTTCTCCGCCTTCTTCCTTTACACTCTCATCAGCTTTGCCGGGGGGCTCCTTGCCATTGGCCTGGGCTATCTGGCCGCCCGATAAGAGAACAACATGGCAACCCCGGCGCGACACATGTCCAGCCGCGCTGTGTTACAGGGGAACTGCTGAAATGGAAAATGGACAGCCAACCGAACCATGCTCCTTCTCTATAGGGAATGCCCCGGCATGACGGAAATGGCTGGCATTCCTGAACGCATCAGAACGACAACAATCTTTTGCCGGACGGGCTGCCATACAAGAAAGCTGCCCGCCCGGCCTGCGTTTCCTCGACGGCTTGTTCCTAGGAATAGGATTTTTCCAGGATGCTAACCACGTCCGCCGGAGTCAATTTGCAACGGTCCAGCTCAAACAGGTTGCCCATGGTGGAAAAAGCCGTTTTAGCGTATTCGTCAAATAAATCCGGGGTAATGCCGAACTCGGACATCTTCAGCTTGTCCACGCCGCAGGCTTCCTTCAGTTTGTTCAAGCCGTTCAGGAACCCGTCCACCGAGGCCTCCTGCCCCATGGCCGCGGCAACTCTTGCGTAACGTTCCGGGCAGGAGGGCGCGTAGGCTTCATGGTAGGCCCAGGAAATCATGATTAACCCCGCGCCGTGGGGCAGGGAAGGATGGAAGGCGCTGAGGGCATGTTCAATGGAATGTTCCGACGTACAGCAGGAAATGGTTTCCACAAATCCGGAATAGGTATTGGCCAGAGCCACATAGGCGCGCGCCTCCAGGTCATCCCCGTTATTCACGGCGCGCGGAAGATATTTGGCAATGTATTCAATGGCCTGGAGCGCGAACATGTCCCCCATGGGAGAGGCGATTGTGGCCATATATCCCTCCACGGCATGAAACAGGGCGTCAAATCCCTGGTATGCCGTTAATTTGGGAGGTACGGAAAGCATCAACTCCGGATCGACGATAGACATGGTGGGGAAAGTACCCCTGCAGCCGAAACCGATTTTTTCCTGCGTGTCCTCCTTTGTAATGACGGTCCACGGATCCGCCTCCGTTCCGGTTCCCGCCGTAGTGGTAATGCAGACGATGGGAAGAGGTTTGTTGGGAATGGGAAGCCCCTTGCCGGAACCGCCCTGGATGTAATCCCAGTAGTTCCCGGGATTGGCTGCCATCACGGCGATGCTCTTGGCGGAATCCATGCTGCTGCCCCCGCCCAGGCCGATGACGAAATCACACCCCGTTTCCCTGGCCAGGGAGGCGGCTTCCATCACATGCTCCACCACGGGGTTGGGCTGCACTTTGTCGAAAACGACGCTTTCCACTCCCTGTTTTTTCAGAAGAGCCTGCACGCGGTCCAGATATCCGAGGCGTTTGACGGACGTGCCACCGATGACGATCAGGGCCTTGGTGCCGGGCAGGGGAGCGGAACCAAGATTGTCCAAAGAACCCGCGCCGAAGAAGATTTGCGCGGGCATGAAAAATTGAAATGGCTGATACATGCCCTTACTGTATAAAACGGCGGTTCCGGACGTCAAGGATGCTCTGTGCATTCCATGAACAGGGAAACCGCCGTTCGGGCAGCATCTTTGTCTGAAGAACGTTAAACGTCTTCAAAAAAATCGTCGCTCCGGGTTGGATCCGGTTTGGGCGGTGACGGCACATCCGTTCCAATGGCACCGGGATCATCCATTTCACGACTGGTCGTGATCGTGGTGGAGGGCGTCTTCCTTTTGGGCGCGCGCACGGCAGGGCGTGGAGCAGGGGATGAAGCGGAACCGTCAGCCATGCCCCCTTCTTCCGGAGAATCAATCATGCTCTTCATGCTCTGAACCAGTTTATCCCGGAGGGTGCGGATACCCTGTTCCCGGCGCACGGGATCCACCGTCGTCCGGATGAGCGCCATCATATTCCGCGTAGCGTTTGCCTGGTCTCCCAAGTCGAAGCAATCAAGTTCGCAGCGCCAGCGCAGCCGATCCAGAACGGCGGCTCCCTGCTCGTCAAATTCGTCTTCGGACGCATTGGCGATGCGGCCCTGCATGCCGGACTTCTTTCCGGAAGAAATGGCATGGCTGATTTTTCCCAGAGCCACTTCCATGGAAATTCTCTTGTTCCATGCCTGCCTGAGGGCAGGGAGGTTGCGGGTCTTCCGGTATCCGGTAAAGAACAGTTTGTCAAAAATCTCATCCCGGTTCTTCATGGAATCCGGGAAAGCCTTGGAAGACATGCTGCTGATGCCCAGGGCCTCACCCACTTCCGTATTCAGGACGGATTGTTCCGCAATACGGGCGCCGGCTCTTCCGGCCGCTCCATTATTATTTTTGGAAGAGGAAGGGTCGATAAAATCAGGGTCTGAGCAGGCGGACAGGTAGGCATTCAGCAAATCCATGGCCGGCTTCTGGAACTCCGTAACATCCAGGATTTCCTCCGCTGTTCCGCCGGAGGAATGGGAAGTGGCGTTCATTAAATTTTCCTTAAGGCGCGCCTTGAGGACGAGAACACCCCATTGATATTGAAGCATTAATCCTTTACGGGCATTTTTATCCTGGTACTTCTTCGCTTCACGGTCCATCCAGTCCTTCATGGAATTGGAGGCGATTTTGGCGCTCTTTCCCTGGCTCCTGTCCTTTTCCTTTTCTGTTTCCATCAGAAATTTCTTGGACTGGATCAGCAGGTCATATGCGGCGCCGGGATCCCTGCCGGCGGAATTCAGTTTGCTGATAGCGGCATTGATCACTTTGGTTTCCGCAGACCTGTTCAGAGCGAGCAGATTATCCAAATCTTTGATTACCTTCTTCTTGGCATCGTTATCCATGTACTGAGCATAACAAAAGGAACCCAGGCTGAGGCTCCCGACCAGGCAAAGAGAAACGAAAGTATTCATGCTTTTTTTATTATGAAGGATGAAAGGTGATCTGGCAAGAGAGAAGGAATCTCAAAAAGATAAAATACCCTTGCAAACTAAAAATATCATGATTCCGCGCTCTGGCAGGAATTATTTCTTTTGTTTCTTCTCTTTAAGGAACTTTCTTCCCAACGGGCTTTGATACAAAAATTCCGTTTCTTCGGTTTTTCCCTCCTCCCGATCAACCAACTCCATCATTTCTCCTTCCTCATATCCCGCCAGCTTCAGGTATTTAAACACTTCGGTGGCTTTGCCGGGGTAGTTGTCCAATAAAATTCGTAATAAACCTCCTCCTCCATCTTTGAGGAATGATCTGATTCTGGAGTTCCTTCCTCCCATGGACCCCAGAATGTTGGACAGGTTCCTTTTTTTGTCCCATTCCTTTCGAGCCTCCAGCATATAGGCGTCGTCCTGTTCCGCGAATTCCCGATCCTTTTTCTTTTCCTCTTCCGTTGTTTGCTGTCTCATTCTCATTCTCTGTTTGAAGGGTATGGATAGCTCCTTCCTGGCTCGCTCCTCTCTCTCGTTTCTTTCTTTCAGGAAAGACTCCCATTTGGCGTCAAACACTCTTTTCCAGGCCGCCGTTTTTCTTTCCATGGTTTCCTTCTTCCAGCCCTCGAAATCAGGAATGTAGGATTCTTTCATCATCTTCAGCATCGTTGCCGCGTAAATGGAGCAAAGCTGCCCCACTTCTTTCTTTCTCACGGCAGAGCATTGTTGCCTAAGATTGATTTTGGAAATGATGACCAGATCTACCATAACTTTCCCCTTGAGACGAATATCTCCTGCCGAATCGAAATCCTGCGTCATTTGTTCGAACGGCGTGCTCTCGTTTTCTTTAAACAGGGGGGCTGCGGAAGCTAGCCGGGCGATCAGCAATAACCGATCCAGCTTATCCGGGGAAACTCCCCCTCTGATGTCTCTCCACTCAAGCTGCCCCATATGGGTGTGGGCTGTTTGGTAAAACTTTACCAGATCTCCCTGTTTTAGCAGAATTTTAAGTTCTTTCAGCACAGGATCTGCATGGAATGTCAATTCCTGCGAATCTGTCGGGATAGAGCCGAACGTTGGCAAGGCTGTCACAGAAAAAAAGACAGCAAACAGCGTTATGGCGGCAAAACAAGTCAGAAAACAGTTCTTCCGAGATTTTATCATCATATTTATATTATATCAGGGTTTAAAAATATGGCTGCCGCCGGTAGTGCGTTCGACGGAACATTCATCCTTTTTTTCGGGATCAACCAGAAATTTTCGGATTCTGGCGTAAAACAGGCCATTGCCTCTGTCTCTATATAAAACCTCTGAAAGACAGTGGAGATATCGGATATCCCCTCTTTATTCCCCATAAACTGGTATGTTCTGAACAGGCAATTCCATGTGAATGCGTTGGGATACGAATGTTTATAGACAGGATTTCCGTCAGCGTCATAACTTTGAATCTCATCCCACTGCATGTCCCCGTTTTTCCCGGATTTTATGCCGATATTGTCGTGCTGGTCAAAACGATTGTCGATACCTACACGCCAGATGCTGTCCGCCGAATGAGTCTGAGCCAGGCTTCCGGCAGCTCCTGCATAGCCTTTGTCTTTTTCAATTACATAGACCCCGTCAAAACAGACGTCCAGGGGATGGATGGAGACGAGAAGCTGGGCAGAAACTCCATGTGCAGAATCTCCATCCCTTGGAAATCCCATATCTGCCGCAGGAACGCCTTTAACCATCCCGCCCAAAGTTTCATGTTCCGCAGTAAGATGTTCAGGGAAAACCACGTCAAATTCAATAGGGCGGGGGAGGGCTGTTCCCTGTTCTGTTTCCACTTCAATGGCTACTTTCCCTCCGGACTGCTGAATTTGTTCTTTACTGGCGCAAGGATTTATTTGAAATGTTACCGAGTGATAACTATTGGGGATTTTTCTCAGACCGCCTTCAAGCAACTCTTTTCCCTCAATCACTTTCCATTGGATTTGATCCTTCGGTTCCAGTAAAAACGGTTTTTTACAGTTCAGGGTAACGGTGACCGTTTCTCCAATGCCGATTTTCCTGCGCTTTCTGTCTTCCTTCTTCTGTTCTTCCGTCGCGTTTTTGTCACGGGCCAGTTTGGCGGAACAGTTCTCCGTTTCCGATACCAGTTCCATGATATCGGAAAATTCCTCATCTTCGGCATGAAGAAGGGAAAAAGATGAAAAAAGGATGAAAATGGCAACGGTACGGACAAGGCAAGGGCCACTCATTTAATGAAGCTATGAAATGCTTGCATATTTGTCAAGTGACAGAGCGCGTTTTCCGTCCAATGAGAATGGGAGAATGCTGCCTAAACTATACTTCGCATAATATATGTAATGCCAAATATAATTCCGGTAGAATAATTCTCCGGGCGTTAATATTTAAATGATTATGATATGATTGGGAGGATGTGAAAAAACGCGGCATGGGAATGAATGATGAATTAGCGTTCCTATCCTCTGGGATGAAAGCGGTGATGAATCGAGTTCAGCCGCTGCTGCTCCAAATGCGTATAGATCTGGGTGGTTGAAATATCGGCATGACCCAGCATCTCCTGAATAATGCGCAGATCCGCTCCGTTTTCCAGAAGATGCGTGGCGAAGGAATGGCGCAGGATATGCGGGAAAACATGCTGTTCCAGTCCTGCGGCTCTGGCACGTTCCCGGAGAATTTGGCGAACCCGCTCCCTCGTCAACGGTCGACCGCGCATTGTCAGAAAGATATGACTTTTCGTCACTGTCCTGACCAGTTTGGGTCTTCCTTTTTCCAAATACATTTGCAAAGCGTTCAAAGCGGATCTCCCTACGGGCACCAGCCGGGTTTTATCCCCCTTCCCCAGCACGCGGACAAAAGCTTCATCTCTATCAAAACTCTCTAATTTGCAATTGATTATTTCGCTAACACGCATCCCGCAGGCGTAAATCATCTCCAGGAGCGCTCTGTCTCTACATCCTAAAGGAATATCTTGAATGTCAATGCTTTCAAGCAAACTTGAAACGGTTTTCTGATCCAGCACATGGGGAAGCGACAGCCCCTGCCGGGGCATTTCCAGAAATACGGAAGGGTCTTTTTCCAGTATTCCCGTTCCGGCCAGCCACCGGAAAAAAATACGCAGATGCACCATTTCCACCCGCATGGAGCTGCGGGCCATGCCCCGGTCCTGCAAATGCCGCAGAAATGCCGAAAGCGTATCAATGCCCGTTTGGGCAAGGCCGGTATTTTCCATTTCCAGAAACCGGGCAAATTCCTCCAGAGTCTGTCTCACGGAAAGCTGGTAGGCGGTGCTCAAGCCTTTCTCCGCGGCCAGAAAACGGATGAAGCGTTCCAAATGAGTCTGCATGGAGGCTTGCCTTTCCTGTTGTCTGTTAAAACCGTTCCACCAGGAACAGGAATTCCGTCACGTTCTGAGGACGGTTTCTGAAATTCCGGCTGCCCCGGAACGCGGCATACGGCGTTTCCAGCGTAACGGTACGGCCCAGGCGTCCAAGGAAACCGGTCATTTCCTCATAGTTGATGAATCCCTCCGAGCTGTAGGAAAGCAGAATAAATTTGGCCGGGCAATCCTCCAGCAGCCGGAACAGGGCCTCCGGAGCATGCTGACGGCTGTTGTACATGGAGCGTTTCCAATCTGCGGGAATGCCGGAAACTCGGCTGGTTTCCTCCGGCTTTTCATAAGAAGACAGCAAATTCAGCATGAAATAATTGGAACCGTACGGATGCTGGTTATAGGGAGGGTCCAGGTACACCACATCCATTTCCGGAAGCTCGGCAGCCAGTTCATTGGCATCGCGGCAATGGATGGAATACCGGCAGTCAAACCGGGAAAACACGGGAAACGGCAGCGAAATGTCGCCCAGAATGCGGGAAAGGGCGTTGCCCCCCGTTCCCCCGAATTTGCCGATTCCGTTTCTGTCTTTGTAAAAGCCTTTGAATACGCCGGACGTGTTTGTGTGGACGGAAGCTTCCGCCAGTAGAGGAGCGATAAAATAGGGCCTGATTTCTGCCGGAAGCAAATTGATGGTCTGCCGCGCCGTATCCAGGTACACGGCGTTGCGGCGCGTATAGAAAACGCGGTCATCCGCCGTGATGCAGTCCGGATTTCTGGGAGCGTACAGTTCCGTGATGAAGCCTGGGGATTCATGCGTTTCCATATACCGCAGCAGGCGTCTGTAATGCCTGTCCAGCTCCAGATTTTCCACTTCCTCCGCGTTGCTCAGGTAACAGGTATTGACGACCCGGCTGTATTCCTCCAGATCATTGACGATCAACTCTTCCGAATGCTGTTTCAGAAAACGCGCCACAATGCCGCTGCCGGAAAAAAGATCCCCTGCTTTCAGCCTTTCCTTACCCAGGCGTTTTTTCACCTGTTCCAGTCCCGTCCCCAGAAAATGAAGCAGGGAACGCTTATTGCCCAAATAGGTTACAATTTGTTCCGTCAGGAATCTGGGATCTTCCTCCATCTGCGGAGCTGGAAGGGATGATGGCTCGTTCCGGGTCATATAGCAGGTCCCGCCCAGCATACGGCACTCCGGACTTTCCGTCAAGTTGCTCCGGGGTGCGGGATGGAGAACCTTTCCTCTATCCGCAAGGGAAACGGAGTCCGGCCCTGCGCAAAACATGCCGGAAGAAAGGACTTTCCAAAACGAGGAATCATGTTATCGTGCCAACAATCATGAAAAGGAAGTTTCTACCCTGTTCCCTGCTCTGCATGTTCCTGGCGGCTACAACGGCCTTTGGCAATCCCGGAGACACTTTTTACGAAGCCAACCTTTCCCTGACGCGCGCGGCACGGCAGGAGAAGGAGGGGGATTATAAGGCAGCCCTGGAAAGCGGCAAAAAAGCGGCGCAGTTGCTTCAGTCCCTGAAAATATCCGAGCCGGAATGGAATCCGGAATGGGTGGCAGGCAAACTGGATGCCGCCGCACAGCTGCAGCGGCGCGTGGAACCTCTGGCGCAAAAAGCCGGAGCTCCCAAAAAGGCGGATTATTCCCTGAGACCGGGAGAACAGCGGGATTTTACCCTGCAACGCGCCTATAAGGCCCATGAACGGCAAAAAACGGTTGTCGGAACCGTTCCTGTTCTCCCTTCCTCCCACGGCACGCAACCGGGAAAAACGGTTGTTCCCGCTTCTGCCTCCCGCCCGGAAATCCGCTCCGTCAAGCCGTCCTCTGCCAGCCAGGAATCCGTTTCCAGAAGATCCGTTCCTTCGCGCGGACTTCCTCCCCGGGCGGACCGGGATGGAAGATTCCGTATCGGAAGCTGATGCGGATACAAGGGAAGGAAGAGGGGGCCGGAAATGGGGACATCCCCCTTTTTCTTTCAATTGCTAAAAGAGCCGCTTTCCCGATTAGGGAAAGCGGCTCTGCGGTTTTTTTGATCAGCTGCTCGCTCAGGCGTTCTGCTTGGCGGCTTCTTCAACAGCCACGGCCACCGCTACGGAAGCGCCAACCATCGGGTTATTGCCCATGCCGATGAGGCCCATCATTTCCACATGGGCGGGCACGGAGGAAGAACCGGCGAACTGGGCATCGGAGTGCATGCGGCCCATGGTGTCAGTCATGCCGTAGGAGGCGGGACCGGCCGCCATGTTGTCCGGGTGCAGGGTACGGCCCGTGCCGCCGCCGGAAGCCACGGAGAAGTACTTCTTGCCCTTCTCATTGCATTCCTTCTTGTAGGTGCCGGCCACCGGGTGCTGGAAGCGGGTGGGGTTGGTGGAGTTTCCGGTAATGGAAACGTCCACGCCTTCATTCCACATGACAGCCACGCCTTCGCGCACATCATCGCAGCCATACACGCGCACGGCGGCTTTGGGGCCCTTGGAGAAAGCTTTCTCCTGGATGATGTTCAGCTTGCCTGTGGCATAGTCGAACTTGGTTTGCACATATGTAAACCCGTTGATGCGGGAGATGATGTACGCGGCATCCTTGCCGAGGCCGTTCAGGCAGACGCGGAGATCCTGCTTGCGGACGCGGTTGGCGGACTTGGCAATACCGATGGCACCTTCAGCGGCGGCAAAGGATTCGTGCCCGGCCAGGAAGCAGAAGCATTCCGTTTCATCGCGCAGGAGCATGGCGGCCAGGTTGCCGTGGCCCAGGCCCACCTTGCGTTCATCCGCAACGGAGCCGGGAATGCAGAAGGACTGAAGGCCTTCTCCGATGGCTTCAGCAGCGTCGGCGGCTTTCGTGCAGCCCTTCTTGATGGCGATGGCGGCTCCCACCACATAGGCCCAGCCGGCGTTTTCAAACGCGATGGGCTGAATGCCGTTCACAATTTCACGGGGGTTGATTCCCTTGGAAAGGCAGAGTTGTTCCGCTTCTTCAATGGAGCCGATGCCGTATTTGGCCAGGGCTTCATTGATCTGCTTGATGCGGCGGTCGTAGGATTCGAAAAGAGGCATAATAGTAATAGTGCTTGAAGTTAAGATACTCTTTTTAATTCAATCTCATTCGTGACGAGGATCAATGTACTTGGCTGCCTCGTCGAAACGACCGTAGTTGCCCGTGCATTTGGCGACGGCTTCGTTGGCGTCCACGCCCTTCTTGATCATTTCCATCATCGGCCCCATGCGCACAAACTCGTAGCCGATGATTTCACCGTCTTCATCCAGGGCAAGCTTGGTAATGTAGCCTTCAGCCATTTCCAAATAGCGGGGGCCCTTGGCGCGGGTGCCGTACAGGGTGCCAATCTGGGAGCGAAGCCCCTTGCCGAGGTCTTCAAGACCGGCGCCGATGGGAAGGCCTCCTTCAGAGAAAGCGCTCTGGGTGCGGCCGTACACGATCTGCAGGAACAGTTCGCGCATGGCGGTGTTGATGGCGTCGCACACGAGGTCCGTGTTCATTGCTTCCAGTACGGTCTTGCCGGGCAGGATTTCCGCAGCCATGGCGGCGGAATGGGTCATGCCGGAGCAGCCGCTGGTTTCCACGAGTGCTTCTTCAATGATGCCGTTTTTGACATTCAGCGTCAGTTTGCAGGTGCCCTGCTGGGGAGCGCACCAGCCCACGCCGTGGGTCAGGCCGGAAATATCCGTGATTTCCCTGGATTGCGTCCAGTTGCCTTCCTGCGGGATAGGGGCCGGACCATGGTTGCAGCCTTTCTTGACGCAACACATTTGTTCGATTTCGTGTGTAAACTGCATGGTATTAGGATGTTAATATGAAGATAGAGCTGCAGTCATCGGACAGCCCTACCTTGAGCGGGACGGATCATACCAGCAAATTCCCGATTAGCAAACACGAATGATTGAAAATCGGTTAAAAGGCCTCATAATCAGTCAGGAGCCCTGCCCTGCATGAAGTCACGACCACGCCGACCCTTTCTCAACAAATTGGCAATCATCTTTGTCCCAATATTGATGATTGGCTTCTCCTTATTCATGTGGGCATGGCAGGTGGAACCCAGGCGTGTGGAAACCGTCACGGCTGCGATGGAGATGCCTCAGTGGAAGAGAAAAGAAGGCCCTCCCCTCCGCATCGCGATTGCCGGGGATTTCCATCTGCGTCCGAACGGAGGCGATCTGGCACACAAGTACATGGAAACAATCATGGAAGCTCGGCCGGATATGATTTTCCTGCTGGGGGATTATGCCAACGGCCACACGAGGGAGAGCAGCATGGCCCCGGAGACGGCCCGGGAATATTTCAAGATGTTGAAAGCCCCTCTCGGCATTTTTGCCGTGCAGGGCAACCATGACCAGTATTACGGCTGGAACTTATGGCGCAACATGTTTTCCGGGCTGGGCATCCTGCCCATGTGGAATGATTCCCTGCTGCTGCACCTTCCCGGAGGCCGTGAGCTGCAGCTCTCTTCCGTCAGGGACGACTACCACCTGAGAATCAGGCCGGAGGAATTGCCTCTGCGTTTTTCCCCGGATATTCCGCATATCCTTCTTTCACATGTACCCGACATTTTTCCCCTGCTGGCTCCCGGCACGGCGGACCTCGTCATCAGCACGCATACCCACGGAGGCCAGATATGCCTTCCCGGAGGCAGGGCCCTGGCAAACATCTCACGAGAGAAGGTCAAATTTTCCTATCCCTGGTCCCAGCTGAACGGAACTCCCTTCCTCATTACCCGAGGTTTGGGATGCAGCGTTCTTCCCCTGCGCTTCTGCTGCCCTCCGGAAATCATCGTGCTGGAAATCCAATAAGAAACAACTATCCGGATAACGCTCCGTCCCCTCATGCCCTTTATTTCTTATTCACATTGTATTTACATATTGTTCACAACAATATGTGCAGCCATGTTTCTGAAATCCTGCTCCACGCCAGCCGCGGCTCCGGAACCCGTGGCAGGCTGGTATGAAGGAACCCTCTATGAAGACAAGCCTTTCTACATCACTAAAAACGCCATCAGCTGGACCAGCGGAAGAAAAAAGGCGGATTTTGGCCGCTGGACAGCCGTCAGCGTGTATGACCCATCCATACGCATGCAGGCGGAGGGCGGTCGTTTCAGCATTACTCCCGGCTATGGCTGGGACGGCGTCACCTGGGGGTCCACCCCTCCGGATATGCTCCTCCCTTCCCTGTTCCACGACGCCATGCTGCACGCCAAAATGAATGGAGCCCCTATTTCCAGAAGCCAGATTGACCTGGCTTTTTACGATATCATGACCAGCCAAAATTCCTGCCGCAAGGGATTATACTACCGTTTTGCGCGTCTTTTCGGCTGGTGCTTCACCTTTCCACAGCATCCGAATACTTTGATAATCAAACGAGAGTAGTATGGCATCGGAGAATTTTCCGGAAAACCAGTTACCCGGAAGGATGAACAAGGAAGAAAAATTCAACCGTCGTTCCGCTGTTTTGTCTTGCCTGTTTAATTAGTTCAATCTAACTTTCGTTGTCGAACCAATAATCAGAACGCATGGAAATCACTATTATCTACGGAACGGAAACCGGCAATTCGGAGAGTCTGGCCCAGGACGCGCGGGCAAAATTGACCAAGCTCGGCCATCAGGCAAAGGTGGTTGACATGGAAGGTATGACGGTGGAACAGTTGAAGAATGCGGGAACGCTGCTGGTCATCACCAGTACGTGGGGGGACGGAGAACCTCCCACCAACGCAGAGGCCCTCCATCAGGAATTGAAGGACTCTTCGGAAGATTTGTCCGAGGTAAGCTACGCCGTTTTTGCCCTTGGAGATGAATTTTATGAAAACTTCTGCCAGGCTGGCAAGGACTTCGATTCCTTCCTGGAACGTTTGAAAGCGCAAAGGCTTCTGCCGGTAGTGCTTTCCAATGGAGACCATGATGACACCTTCCCGGAATGGGTGGATGCCATCGCGGAAAAACTCTCCTGATGTTTTTTCAAGATTTCAGTCATCTTATCTTCAAAAGAGCGCTTCTTCCGGGACGAACGCCTGGAGGAAGCGCTTTTTCCTAAAAAAGCAGGAACTCTCTTTTTCCGGTTCGGGCGCAAGGGGGGATAATTCCCTGATTTTTTCTTGAATTAAAGGCGGATAAAAGGAACGAATCCACTACGGCGGAACAAAAAATCCGCGTTTATCACTCAATTGGCGTGGCTTCGGGAATGTATTCATTTCCGGCTGGGGCCGTCCGGCGAATTTCCGTGACAAAGCCCAGCACACGATCAACATCCAGTTGGGACAGGACGGAACGGACATCGTGGTCTTCCAGAAAGCGGGTCAGCTTGACGTCATTGTATAAGCCCTGCATATCCCCCTTCTGCACCAGAAGACGGATGGCGGGGTCTTCGCTCAGGCTTTTCAGGCTTAGCACGCGGCTGGTAATGCGGGAACGGGGCATATAGCAGTCCAGCTGGGTGCGCCGCTGGTCGGAGAGCTCCGGACTGAGCGTCACCAGGTAGGCGATCATTTTTGCCAGGGAAAGCCGTTCCGGATCATGCTCCGGAGATATTTTTTCCAGCCAGCTCAGGTGGGGGTTGTCCATGATGGACTTTTTGATGGAATAAATGGCAGGGAGGGAAATGGTGCGGTTGGGGTCCATGTGGTACAGGGCCAGTTCTCGGGCGCGGGTCATTTCCGCCATGGAGCCGTAAAAGAAGATGCACATGACTCCCACCCAGCATACGACTGCCGCCATCAGTACCGTCGTGACGATTCCCTTGGTCCCGCCGAAGCCCATGCGCCGTCCCCAGGAGAAGACGTCGCTGAACCAGAAGAGACCGTGCATAAAGACAAAGAAGACCGCCGCCGCGCCTCCGACGGACAGCACAGTGACCATCCATTCCCGAGGATCGCTGGTGATGAAAGAGAGGTAGGTGAAACCGTATTTGGATAGCCAGAAGTAAGCGGCTACGGAAGAGAGCACTGCCGCACCGAACAGGAGCATCTTAATCATCCCCTTCAGCATGCCGAGCACGATGAAACCCAGCAGCAATGCGCCCAGAACCAGGTAAAATGTGAGGGAGGAATCCATGAGTGAGGGAAAAGAAGCCGTGAAACCGGTTGTTACAAAGCCCTCTGGCAGCGTTGGCGCAGGTAGTGGTCGCACAGGCAGAGCCAGGCCATGGCCTCCACAATGGGCACGGCGCGCGGCAGTACGCAGGCATCATGCCGTCCCCTGCCCTTGAGCCGGGCATCCTCCCCGTCCCTGTTGACCGTCTGCTGGTCAATCATCAAGGTGGCCGTAGGCTTGAAGCCGATGCGCATCAGAATGTCCTCCCCGTTGGAGATGCCTCCCTGAATACCGCCGGAGTGGTTGGTGGCGGTACGCACCCGGCGGCCCTGCATGTAAAAAGGGTCATTATGTTCCAGACCGGTCATGCCCGCCGCTTCAAAACCGGAACCCACGGCGAAAGCCTTGGTGGCGGGAATGCTCATCATGGCGTGGGCTAGCGTAGCGTCCAGCTTGTCAAAGACCGGGTCACCCAGCCCGGGAGGGCAGCCGCGCACCACGCATTTGACCACGCCGCCCAAGGAGTTTCCGGAGTCACGAGCTTCCTTGATGGCAGCGATCATGGCTTCCGCAGCGGAGGAATCCGCCGTACGAACGATGTTGCTTTCAATAACGGAAGCCGTCACGGCCTCCCAGTCCACGGAAGCTTTCACATGGTGAACCTGATCCACCCAGGCTATGACCTCCATGTCGGGAAAAGCCTGCTTCAGTACAGCCCTGGCCACGGCTCCGGCTGCGACGCGGCCGATGGTTTCCCGTGCGGAGGCCCGGCCCCCCCCTGCCCAGGCGCGAATACCGTATTTAGCGTCGTATGTGTAGTCCGCATGGGAAGGCCGGTACGTGCTGGCCATCTCGTCATAGGCGGAAGAGCGGTGATCCTTGTTCCGAACACTGATGGCGATAGGCGTTCCCAGGGTTTTGCCGTCCAGCACTCCGGAAAGGATTTCCGCGCGGTCTTCCTCCCTGCGGGGGGTTACGATGTCGCTTTGTCCCGGCCTGCGCCGGTCCAGCTCCCGCTGAATGTCTTCTTCCATCACCGGGACGAGGGACGGGCAACCATCAATCACCACGCCTACCCCAGTTCCATGGGATTCACCCCAGGTAGAAATTCTGAACACCTGACCAAAACTGCTGGACATGGCGGCATTCTAGACGGCGGCGTTCATCCGGTCAAGCCGTGGGCATCCGCAGCGGGACATAAAAAACACCCCTGTCCTCAAAGGACGGGGGTGCTGAAAGAAAAGTACTCCCTTGAGAAGGAGTTGCCGTCTTAGTCCTTCAAGGCGGAAGATGCCTTGAAAGCAACCGTCTTGGAGGCGGGAATATTGATCGTGTTGCCGGTCTTCGGGTTGCGGCCGGTACGGGCTTCACGGGTCTTGGTAGCAAAAGTACCAAAGCCAATGATCTGCACCTTGCCGGATTCCTTCACGCCTTCCTTGATGGATTCCAGTACAGCGGCCAGAGCTTCTTCAGCGTGCTTCTTGGTCGTATCAGCACCCAGCTTGCTTTGAATCAGTTCGATCAGTTGAGCCTTGTTCATAGGACTTCGGTGAATAGCATATGGAGCCCTGACAGTAAAGAAAAAATGCGGTATGAAGGAAAATCAGGACCTAAAACGGCGTTAATTGTCGTCATCCGGCAGCCTTTCTACTGCAGCGCCGATGGCCAGGAGTTTTTCGTCAATCATTTCATAGCCTCGGTCAATATGGTACAGGCGGTGGATTTCCGTAGTGCCTTCCGCCTTCAGGGCTGCCAGCACCAGGGCGGCGGAGGCCCGCAGGTCGGAGGCCATGACGGGGGCGCCGCTGAGCGTTTCCACTCCGGAAATGACGGCGGTGCCGTTATCCACCTTGATGTCCGCCCCCATGCGCTTGAGTTCGGAGCAGTGCATGAAACGCTGCGGGAAAATAGTATCCTTCACCACGGAGATGCCCGGCGTGGTGGCGAAGAGAGCCGTCATCTGGGCCTGCATGTCCGTGGGGTAGCCGGGATACGGGGCAGTCTTGATTTCTCCGCATTTGGGCGTTTTCCCGGCAATGATGGTGACCGTATCCCCCCGCTCGTTGAATTCCACGTGGTGGCCGCACTTCCGGAGCAAATCCGTCACCACAGTCATGTGTTCCTCACACACGCGCCGCAGGGTCACGCCATCCCCCATCATGGCCGCCGCCACCATAAAGGTGCCGGCCTCAATGCGGTCCGGGATAACGGTATGGTTGCAGCCACGGAGCTTTTCCACTCCCTCAATGACGATCCGGCGCGTTCCCGCACCTTGAATATTGGCGCCCATCTTGATTAAAAAGTTCGCCAGATCCACCACTTCCGGTTCGGAGGCTGCGGATTCAATAACGGTGGTGCCTTCCGCCAATACGGCGGCCATCATCAGGTTGTCCGTTCCCAGAACGGTGGGGCCGTGGTCGCCGCTCAAATCCACCGTGGCTCCTTTCAACCCCCTGGGAGCTTCAATAATCAGGTTGCCGCGCTCAATCTGCACCTGTGCCCCCAATGCCTGGATGGCCCTGATATGCAGATCCACAGGACGGTCGCCAATCACACAGCCGCCCGGCAGGGGAATCACGCACCGCTGCATGCGGGCCATCAAGGGCCCCATCAGGCAGATGGAGGCGCGCATCTTGCGTACCTGTTCATAAGCGGCTTCGGAATGCAGACTCCTGGCTTCCACGCGCACATTGCCGCTGGACCGTTCCACGGAGGCTCCCAGCTGGCCCATGATCTGAACCATGAAATTGGTATCGGAAACATCCGGAACCCGGCGCACCACTACAGGCTCATCCGTCAGCAGGGATGCGGCCAAAATAGGCAGGGAGGCATTTTTGGACCCGCTGATATTGACGGCTCCCCTCAGCGTAAAACCTCCATGTACGACAAGCTTCTCCATAGTGGGTTGCAATTAGGTGACGGATTCTACACATTTAAAACGCCCATGCAACCCCAAAGAGCCCCCGGAACGGGACAAATTCCCGGATGTTTCTCTTCCCCCGAAAAGAGGGAAGGAAAACGGCATGGTAAAAAAGCAGGAGCCGACCAGGTTCTGTAAGCCAGATTTTGTCCGCCGGACAGAGCCGGCTGTGCGGTCATTTTTCTCACGCGGACCGCGGTCAGACGTTCCGCGCGCCCGTTCGCTTTCACGAAACGGATGCGACTAATACCCGGGGATCCGGCGGGCAGGCGACCCTTCCCCTGTTTGTCTTGCATCGCGCGGGGTTTACCATGCCTCCTTGGTCACCCTCGGAGCGGTGAGCTCTTACCTCCCCTTTTCACCCTTGCCCGGCATGAGGAGAACCCCATCCGGGCGGTTTGTTTTCTGTGGCACTTTCCGTCCGGGAACCCTTGGGAGATTCCCGTCTCCCGCTTTCACGGGACACGCTGCCTTGTGATGTCCGGACTTTCCTCTACTCCGGTCCGGAGACCGGAACAGCGACCACCCGAACCTGATCGGCATGGACTACATACGCTTTCATCGGCTCGCGGTAAAGCCCAAAGCAGACATGGAAAGAATTTTGTTTCTTTCTTCCTTCCGCTTCCTTCTTCAAGCCAATGGGCGCCCTCTTCCCTGAATAAGGCAAAGCGGCCACAGGACTGCTCCCGTGGCCGCTCCAACTTACTACCTATGAAAACCAGCTTGATCCATTGATCCTGAAAAGCTCTCTCCTTCTTTTCAGGGGGATGCAGCCGATAACGCACATGAATATACGCTACCGTCCCGGAAAATCAACTCCATTCTGGAATGTCCCCTGATGCCTCCGCCCGTCTCGTAATTGGCTTGATTCGGCAGCCGATACAGGGTAGTTATTCCGGAAACTCATGAACCTTCATTCCCATTCCATTTCCTCCCTGCAAGGGGTACTGACCGTACCCGGAGACAAAAGCATTTCCCACCGCGCCGCCATTCTGGGAGGCCTGGCGCAAGGAGTGACGGAAGTGGATAATTTTCTATGCAGTGAAGATTGCTTGAATACCCTGCGCGCCATGGAGCAGCTGGGCGCCAAAGTGGATGTGCTGGAAGAACGGCAGGGATACGGTCCCGTCCGCTTCCGAATTACGGGCGTCGCCATGAGCCCCAAGGCTCCTGAACGGCCCATCGACTGCGGCAATTCCGGTACGGGCATGAGGCTGCTGGCCGGGATGCTGGCCGCCTGCCCCTTTGATTCGGAAATGTTTGGAGACGCTTCCCTGAGCTCCCGCCCCATGGGCCGCATCATGCAGCCGCTGGAACAAATGGGAGCGCGGATTGAAGCCCGGGGAACCAAACCGGGCTGTGCTCCGCTGAGCATTCACGGCGGGCGGGTGCACCCTATTTCCTACGCGCTTCCCATGGCCAGCGCCCAGGTTAAAAGCGCCATTCTATTGGCGGGCATGTTTGCGGACGGAACCACTACCGTGCGCCAGCCGGCCGCCACCCGCGACCATACAGAACGCCTGTTCCGCCATTTCGGCGTTCCCTGCACCGTGGATGGACTTACCGTCGGAACCTGCGGGCCGGCTCTCCCCGTCGCCCATAATTTGACAGTCCCGGCAGATATTTCCTCCGCAGCCTTCTGGATGGTAGCCGCCGCCAGCCGGCCGGGGTCCCGCCTGACGTTGCACCAGGTGGGGCTGAACAAGACGCGGAACGCCGTCATCAGCGCTCTGCAAAGGATGGGCGCGCGAATGGACATCGTGCCCACTTCTCCGGAAGATGCCGGCGAACCATACGGCGATATTACCGTGTACGGTTCGGATTCCCTGCACGGCACCAGCCTCCTCCCGGAAGAAATACCCAACCTCATTGACGAGATACCCATCCTGGCCGTAGCGGGAGCCCTGGGCCGGGGAGACTTCATCGTCCGAAACGCCCGCGAATTGCGCGTCAAGGAAACGGACCGCATTGCCACCACGGCTGCCAACCTCCGGCTCATAGGCGTGGATGTGGAAGAATTTGATGATGGCATGGTTGTTCACGGCGGCACCCCCCTGAAGGGAACGGAATTATCCAGTTATGGGGACCACCGCATCGCCATGAGCTTCCTGGTGGCCGGACTCAGCGCACAGGGAGAAACCGTAGTGACGGATGCGGAATGCATCAATACGTCCTATCCCGGTTTTGAACGGGATCTGGCTCAGTTCCTGTAAAAAACACAAGATTCCGGCCGGATTTCACCCCGTCCATGGAATAATGCCGGAAGAAGAAAAGAATCTTGCGGCATCCCGGCAAATATTATGCTTCCCGTTCCTCCCCCACTTCTCTGGCGCGGCACAAATCCCGCCAGCCGGGAAAATTCCATTTGTTGGGAAAATCCCGGCACTGGCGGGGTTTAACGGGATTAATCCGGCAGCCGTCTTTCGTCAGCATCATGCAGGCTCCGTCTTCCGCGTCCCGGATAGACAATCCGCGCCGGTTGGCTCTCAACCGGCAGCATGTGTCAATAAAAACCTGTTCGTCCATGTTCAGGAAACGGGAAATCTCGTGGATTTCATCCGTCTCAATGCACACATCCCCGGCCCAGCGGCAGCACGCGCCGCATCTGGTGCATTCATACCGCACCGCTTTTCCGCCGTTTTCCATACGCATTTAAGTGAAAATTCCCCTGATGACGCCTATGTTCATATGGGCGTTCCTCCATCGCGGGCTATTGACGGCATGTTCAAAATCCTGCGGCAATTTCCCGATGGAGCCGGACATCTGCTCCAGCCCCGTCAGAATCTGCCTGATTCTGGAACGTGCGATGAGCGTAGGCTGATTGGTCCACTGGAAAACCTCGCTGTCAATAATATAGCCTTCATCAATCTTGGTAATGTACTGGGGAAAGCGAAGATGCGGGTTCTGCTCCACATAAACGCAACGGCCTATCGAACGCTTGGAGCGGAGAGGGTGAAAGAAGCGCCGGATGCTTTTAATCCAGTCCGGCGCTTCCGACAAACCTTCCGCATGCACCCACATGGTGGCTAGCTGTTCCACGGGATAAAAGTAGGAATATGTATAAGCGGCCTTATAGCGCGTGCAACCGCGCCATGCATGGCGCAGGCGCACCATATCCGCCTGTCCGGAAATCAGCAGGTCCAATGCCCGTTTCAACTGCTTTTCCAGGTTTTCCCCGCGCAGGTGTTCCCAGATCATGCAGTCATCCTCCGCCAGCAGCACGTAATCCGTATCAAGAGCGTTGACCGCCGTATGCAGGGCTCCAATAAAACCGCCTTCCACTGGGGCGGCCACCGCGGAAAGCCCATGGGAAAGGGCCGTCTCCCGCACCTTGACGGCGCTTTCCGGAAAAACGGCGCATGCTTCGTCAAAATAGCCAAGCAGCCCGGACCTGCCATAGGAAGCCAGAGTCATGGCCAGCGTATAAGGGGCGTTATCGCACAGCAGAGCCAGACCGACTTTTTTATTTTGAAAAAGAATTCCCATCACGTAGAACGTTTTTGCAGTCTAAGACAACAGTAAGTGCGTTTCCAAGCAAAATAATTTTAAACAAATGTACTTTTTCCTTGCCGCTTTTCAGGCGAAGGGAAAATATAATTCACCCCGTTTCGTCATCATGAAAGCATACGTTATCTTAAAAAACTCACTGCTGGCGGCCGCTATCGGCTGTGCTTTGTCCAGCTGCTACGATCCTTATTATGACCATTTCAGCGTGTCAGGCTCCTACAGCAGCGGAGGTTCCGGCGTGTCGTACATGTATGACAGCTCCGGCTACCCCATTTACGGATATTATGGAGGAAGACCCATTTATGCCTACGACACGTTCGGAAGCCCCATTTACTCCATCAACCTGATCCGTCCGAATTACTATATTCCCACGTGGGGGCCGGCTCCTTATTACCGCGGGCATTATGTCCGTCCCCATAACTGCCGCCCCATGGCAAAACCGCCGATGAAACCCCACTTCAGGCCTGACCATTTCCGTCCGGGAAACAACAGGCCGGCCCCTCAGCCCGGACGGCCCAATCAACGGCCGGACTTTGGAAAACCCGGCAATTTACAGCGACCGCCAGTACATCATCCGGGAATCAACCAGCCCGGACGGCCTTCTCGCCCCTCCGCCAATAATCTTTCCCGTCCCGGCGGCACGAATCGCCCCGTCATCAACCGCCCGGAAGGCAATCGTCCCTCCAGACCGGATTTCGGACGTCCCAGCCGCCCTTCCACCCTGCCGTCTTCAAGGCCTTCCTCCCCCAATCCAGGCCACTCCGGCATCAACCGTCCCGGCAGGCCCTCTCCCGTTTCCCGGCCTTCTTCCCCGCCCCATTCCGCCAGCGCACCCAGCAGGCCGTCCTCCCCTCATTCATCTCCTTCACCGAAACCCTCCAATCCCGGGAATTCCCACGGAACGCACAGGAGATAAGTTTTCCTGAAACGCTATTCATCGCAGGGCTGTTTTGTTCCGGGGATGCAAAACGGCCCTGTGTCATGGCTTTGTCCAGGCAGCGGCCAACCTTCTCCGGGATTGTTCAAAACCCGCTTCCCGCTGCGGGAGAGAACCGCCTTGCCGGAAAAAAACGTTTTCCGGTGCTTGAATGCCGGAATCCGTTTTTCAATGCACCAGCCCCATGGACAGGAGAACCAGCGTCACGATACCAATGGCGATGCGGTACCATCCGAATACGGAAAAACTGTGCCTTTGCAGATAGGATACCATCCATTTTACAGCCAGCCATGCGGAAAGCCAGCTGACCGCCGTCCCCACGGCAAGGGCTTCCCACCCGAAGGATTCCAGCATCAGAGCTCCGTCCTTATACGCATCATGGACCGTGGCCGCGCCCAGGGTAATCAATCCCAGCAAAAAGCTGAACTCCACGGCCGCTTCCACGCTCAACCCCACGAACATGCCTCCCAGCATGGTCATCAGGCTCCGGCTGGTGCCGGGGATCATGGCCACGCACTGGAGCGCACCCACCGTCAGCGCTTTGCCCGGCGTCAGGCTTTCAATGGAGGCGCCGGAGTCCCCTTCATTGGAACGCCCCTCCCTGGTGCGCCAGGCGCAATACGCCAGAATAACGCCTCCCCCTACGATCCATGAATAAGCCACCGTATATGTGTTGAACAGATATTCCTTAATCAGTGAAGCGCAGCACAGGCCCACCACGGCGGCGGGAAGGAAGGCCAGAATGAGGTTGACCAGCAGTTTCAGCCCGGCGGGGTTATTGCCGCGCACGCCCTGCGCCATGGCCTTTACCCTCGGAAAATACAGGCTCAGAACCGCCAGGATGGCTCCCCCCTGGATGCAGACGGCCAGGGCATCCAGAGCTTCCTTGCTCTGGGACATGTTCAGCAGGGATTCCGTCAGGAGCAGGTGGCCCGTGGAGCTGACCGGCAAATATTCGGTCAGGCCCTCTACAATGCCCAGGATAATAATTTCCAGAAGGTTCATGATATTGGCGTGGGTTGGATGTATTTACTGGTTGTAGGGAGAATTGTTGTTGTTGAAATCTTCTTCAAACCGGGCTATTTCCTCCCGGGCGCGCGCGGCTTCCTTGCGTTCATGCATCCAGGCCAGAATGATGCATATTTCATACAGCGCATACATGGGAACGGCCATCAGCATCATGGTAGCTACATCCGGCGTAGGGGTGATGACCGCAGCCAGGACGGCGATAGCCACAATGGCATAGCGTCTCGTGGACTTCATCATGTCATAGGTCAACACCCCCAGTTTGACGAAGGGCATCACTACCACAGGCAATTCAAAAGCCAGTCCGAACATTAAAATCATCTGCGTGGCGAAGGACAGGTAGTAGCCGATGCGCCATTCATTGGAGATGCCGAATTCCAAGGAATAGGTGTAAAAAAACGTCAATACCCGCGGGAGGACGATGAAGTAACAGAACAGCGTTCCGGCCAGGAAGAGACCAAAACCGACAGCCATGCACTTGTACAGCAGCTTGCGTTCATGTTCCAGCAGCCCCGGAATGATGAATTGCAGCAGGAAGTACAACAGAAGCGGGAAGGAAATGACCACTCCAGCATACAGGGAAAGCTTGATGGTCAGCATAAACGCCTCCCCGGGCTGGAACGCGCTCATCATCTTGAGGGCCCCCCGCCCCGTTCCGTCTGCCAGCACGGCTCCTTTGGAATACAGGGATTCCGCCAGATCCCTCACGGCCGTGGAGGGGCTGCCTTCCCTGATGAAAATCTGCTTCCTGTCCTCCGGCAGCGGCTGCGCGCCGCGAAGCACCAGGGCAGCCTCCGTCAAATCTGCCTGGGATGGGGAAACCTGGCGGAGAAACAATGCCCGCTGGGAAGCTCCCAGGCTCGTCATGGCCGTTGCCATTTCCTTGGCCTTGCCCCAGGCATCCAGACCAATACCTGCCGGAAGATGGGATTCTTCAAACATATCCCACACCTGGTTGACGGGACGCCTCAGGATGTCCATCAGATTGGACGCAAACCCGGCGCACAGAATTGTGCTGACGGTCAGGCACAGGGCCATCCTCAGCAGCATGGTCCGCAGGTCGTCCAGATGCTCCAGAAAGGGCTTTTCCTCATCTTCCCTTTTAATCTGCCACTTCTCCCGCAGACGGAATATGTGTTTTAAAAAGAACACGGCGTTAAATGAAGCCTAAAAGCCTTCTCCACGCAAGCCGCAAGGCCGACAACGTCCTAAAAAATCCACTGCCTCCGCATCCCCGTTTTTTGGCATGCACCCCCTGTATCTGCTTGACGCGGGAAGAGAGGCCCTTACTCTCTTACCCATCATGAGTCACGTCAGAACAAGATTCGCACCTTCCCCCACAGGCTACCTTCACATCGGGGGCGCCCGCACCGCCCTGTTCAACTGGCTGTTCGCCCGCAAGATGGGGGGGACCTTCATCCTCCGCATTGAAGACACGGACAACGCCCGCAATACGGAGGAGGCTACCCGCGCAATCTTCACCGGCATGGAATGGCTGGGGCTGGACTGGGATGAGGGGCCCATGAAAGGCGGCGATTGCGGCCCCTATTTTCAAAGCCAGCGCAACGATATTTACGACGCCTATTTCAAGAAGCTCCAGGACGCCGGCCGCGTGTACGAGGATGAAGGAGCCTGGCGTTTCCGCTTTGACCGCTCCAAACCCGTCACCTTCCATGACCTGATTTGCGGAGACATCACCATTGACTACCGGGACGCCTCCAACACCCCGGACATGGCTATCCGCCGCGCGGACGGTTCCTACATCTTCCACTTTGTCAACGTGGTAGACGATATTGAGATGAAGATGACCCACGTCATTCGCGGGGAAGACCACATCATGAACACGCCCAAGCACATCCAGCTGTTTGAGGCCTTCGGCGTCACTCCCCCTGTTTTCGCCCACATGCCGCTGATTTTGAATCAGGACGGCTCCAAAATGTCCAAGCGTGACGTGGGCGCCGCCCTGGGAACCTACCCGGAAGAAGGCTTTCTGCCGGAAGGCGTCATGAACTTTCTGGCCCTGCTGGGCTGGTCCCCCAAGGACGATACGGAAATTTTCTCCCCTCAGGAGCTGATCGAACGCTTCTCTCTGGAAGCCGTTAACCACTCCGCCGCCAAATTCGATATCACCAAATGCCGCTGGGTCAACCAGCAGCACATCATCGCCCTGCCTGCGGAAGAATTCGCCCTCCGGGCACGCCCTTTCTGTTTGAAAGCCGGCCTGCCTGATTCCCCGATTCTGGACGCCGCCATCGCCACCGTGCAAACGAAGGTGCAGACCCTGGCGGAAGTCCCGGATAAAATCCGTTTCTTTTTTGAACTGTGCATGGATTCGGAAGCCGTCTCCAAGGTTCAGCCGGAAGCCCTGGAACTGCTTTTCAAACTGGCGGACAGGCTGGAACAGGAACCGGAATGGGATGGTCATGAACTCATTGGCGTGCTGAAAGCCTTTGCCAAGGAAAACGGCGTAAAAATGGGGGCCGTGATGTTCCCTGCCCGGGTGGCCCTCACCGGGTTAAGCGGCGGCCCGGATCTTTCCTCCGTCTTTTCCCTGCTGGGCCGGGAGGAAACCGTAAGGAGAATCCGTTCCTTTTCCCTGGACTGATTCCCGCCGGAATCAGCTTTCTCTTCAAACGCTCCGGAAGATTTCCGGAGCGTTTCCTGTTTACGAAAGGGCATTTTCCGAATTCACGGAAAATGCCCTGCCCTTTCCTACGTCCTGCTTTGAAGAAAACGGGCTTTTCCTGAGAATCTCCCCCTCCGTCAGCAGGAAAAATATATAACCTTGACCGTAATGCCCGCAGCCCCTAGAACAGGGACCATTCATGAGCATCCCTGATTACCGGATCTTTTTCCGCCGCTGCGCCGCCTTTTTTCTGGCGGGGGTTCTGGCCGCAGGTTCTGCGTCCGCACAGCAGGCGGAACCGCCTTCCGCCGCCCCGGAACAGGCGGAGGAAGCCAAGCAGGAACAGCCTCAGACGCAGCCGAACCAATCGGAAATGGATGCGGTTATCATGGCCCTGTGCCATGAAATCACCATCCTGAAAAAGAATGAGGAAAAAAGGATGGCCGTCCGGGAAGTGCTGGTAAAGAATGCGGACGCCACCTACAATTATTTTGACACTAGGGTATATGAAATGTCCGCCGTGCTTTACGCCTTGGACGATCAAAAAATCTTTACGCTGGCTTTTTACTGCAAGGCCGCCACCAGGCTGGTGGAAATGTATTACGCCCAAAAACCGGACTTCCAGGAACAGGAGGAACGGCTGAGCAAGGAAATAGAACGCATAGAAAAACTGGCGGAATCCCTGGAGGAAGTCAACACGGCCAACCTGTCGGAACCATCCCTGGTGCAGAGGGACGAAGCTCTGTATGCCTGCCAGGAGCTGGAAAAATCCCTTCAGGGAGAAAAGGAGCAGTTTATTTACCTTAAGGAACTTTTCAATAATCTGGACAGGAAGATAGACGCGCTGAACTATGAAAGCGCCCAAATGTTCACCTCCCTGTTCAACAGGATATTCTACACCCCCTCCCATGCGGCCAGGTATATCTTTCTCAAGCCGCTCAAAACGTATGAAATATGCATGAGCGTATGGGAAACATCCGCGGACAGCAAGCTCCAGCTTCCATCAGACCCGGAAACGCTCAAGCATTACGGACTTATCCTGCTGGGAATCATCCTGTGCTCCTACTGCCTCTCCCGCCTCATCATCTTCCTGGGATTCCGAAATACATTGAAAAAGACGGGGCATTACAACAAACGCCATGCTTTCGCCAACGTCACCACCATTCTTATCGTGGCTCTGATCCTCGTCATTGCCTCACTGCGCACGCCGAACTACCTGCTGGAGAGCGCGGCCTCCCTGGGCGCGGAATTCCTTCTTCTGGTCAGCGCCATCCTGTTCTCCCTGGTCACGCGCCTTCCGTATGGCACCATTAACTCCGGCATCCGCATCTACATGCCCTATCTACTTCTGGGCGGATTCTTCATGCTTCTGCGCATGTTCATGGCCCCCAACATCATCGTGGACATTTCCATGCCCATCCTGTTCACGCTGGTTTCCCTCTTCTCCCTGCTGACCTGGGTGCGGCAGAGGCACAAGCTGCCCCGGCTGGACCGTTTTTTCTCCACCGTATCTCTGGTATTCACCATCCTGGGCAGCGTCCTGTGCTGGACTGGATTCAGCTTCATGGCCTTCCTGGTGCTGATGACCTGGATCATGCTGATGACCAGCATCCTGCTGCTGGTGGGGCTGTGGGATCTGCTCCACCATTATGAAAACCGCCGGAAGGAACGGAACAAGAGGGCCATCCTGTGGTTCCGCCCCTTCATCTCCAAGCTGCTGCTTCCCTGCCTGACCATTTTCCTCATCCTGTTCAGCATCATCTGGCCCGCCGCCACCTTCGACATGGGGGACCTCATCATTAATAAAATTTTCGCAACCACGGAAATCAAGGATCTGCTCACTTTCAGCTGGAGCAGCGTCATCACGGTCATCCTGATGGCCATTGTTCTCAACTACTTGATATTCTTGGGGAAAAATACGCTGCATGAAATCTATGGAGAAGATTATGAAGTAGGCACCATCCCCACCTTCGTGACACTCTCCACCCTTTTTCTCTGGGGGCTCTTCGTTTTTACGGCGCTTATCATCATGAACGCCAACTACAACGGGCTGCTGATGGTCATGGGAGGCTTGAGCATGGGCATCGGCTTCGCCCTGAAAGATACCATTGAAAACATCATCAGCGGCCTCTCCCTAATGCTGGGTCGCCTGCGCCAGGGCGACATGATTGAATGCGACGGCTACCGGGGCCGCGTCTCCTCCCTGGGCTACCGCTCCACCATGATCGAGACGCTGGACGGCTCTATCATCGCCTTCCAGAACTCCCAGCTTTTCAACAAGAACTTCCGCAACATGACCCGCAACCACAAATTCGAATGCGTGAAGGTGGAAGTGGGCATTTCCTACGGGACGGACGTGGAAAGGGCGCGCAAAATCATTCTGGAAACGCTGGCAACCCTGCCATTCCTTTCCAAAGTCAAGAAAACCAGCGTGGTGCTGGACAGTTTCGGAGACAGTGCCGTCAATCTGGGCGTATGGGTCTGGGTTCCCGTCATGACAAAGTCCTCCAGCCTTTCCTCCGTGCGGGAACACATCTATAATGCGTTCAATGAACACGGCATTTCCATCCCATTCCCTCAACAGGACCTGTACGTGAAAGAATTCCCCGGCGGAGCCCCCGTCCAGGGGACCTGAACATCCATTACCATATACAACAACCATGTCCGACGACCATCTGACTCTATTAGGCTCTCAAAGCTCCTTCTTTACCAATCCCGACGACGCCAGGCTGGAATCCTTCCCCAACCGCGGCACGCGTCCCTACACCATCACGCTGGACACCCATGAATTTTCCTCCCTCTGCCCCGTTACCGGTCAACCGGATTCCTGTCACCTGACGATCACCTACGTTCCGGCGGAAAAGTGCGTGGAAACCAAATCTCTCAAATACTACCTGGCCTCCTACCGCAACTATCCGGCTTTTAATGAACAAATCGTCAACCGCATCACGGATGATCTGGTGGCCGCCATTTCCCCGCGGTGGCTGAAGGTGGAAGGCCGCTTCTCCCCCCGCGGCGGCATCCAGCTGACCGCAACAGCCGAACACAATCCGGAAAACCGCCCCCTGTAATCCAGACCATGGACAAAATGGAAACAGCCGTACTGCTCAGCGGGGGATTGGACTCCAGCGTAGCCCTGCACTGGGCCCACCGGAACCACCGCGTCCGGGTGGCCCTCAGCTTTGACTATGCCTCCAACCACGCGGAACGAGAGCTGAAATGCGCTGCCTGGCAGGCCGCCAGTCTGGGCATAGAACACCGCGTGATTGACATTTCCTCCATCTCCTCCCATTTGAAATCAGCCCTCCTCTCCGGCGCGGACGATATTCCGGACGGTTCCTATGATGAAGAACTGATGAAGCAGACCGTCGTCCCCTTCCGCAACGGCATCTTCCTGTCAATCGCCGCCGGGGTTGCGGAAAGCTGCGGGGCGCAGCAGCTCGTCATTGCGGCCCATTCCGGGGACCATAGCATCTATCCGGACTGCCGGGAGGAATTCATGGCCGCCATGACGGAAGCCATTCGCCTGGGAACCTATGCCGGTCTGGGCATCCTGCGCCCTTTCATCCACATGTCCAAGGGCGGCATCGCCGCCATGGGCCAGGATTTGGGCGTGGACTTTTCCCGCACCTATTCCTGCTACAAGGGCGGAGCCGTCCACTGCGGCGTCTGTTCCACCTGCATGGAACGCCGGGAAGCCTTCAGGGAAGCCGGAATTCCGGATCCAACGGCTTATGCGCCTGCGGAATAGCATCCAAATGCCAGGAATGAAACGCTAAGGAAAAATCCCCGGCCTATGGCCGAAAGGAGATGCCTATGCCCCAATGACATCGGGGAAACGCATGGAAAGAGCCTTCCGCACTCTTGCCGCCACCTCTTCCTTCCCGGCGTCCGCGTCTATGCGGAGCATCCAGGGAGCATGGACGGATGCAAACACGCTGCGGCAGGCCGCCAGGCCCGCTTCCGTCTCAAAAGCGTCGCGTTCCCCGCGGTTCCCAATGCGTTCCAGCGCCACGGAAACGGGAATGTCCAGCCAGACCACGGCATCCGGCACCGGGGCAAATTCTTCATTGGCGGCACGGATAACCTCCGGATCTATGCCGCGCGCGCCCTGGTAAGCCATCATGGAAAGATAGTAGCGATCCAGCAGAACCCATGCCCCCCGCGCCAATGCGGGAGCAATCAGCATCTTCACATGTTCCCTCCTGTCTTTCAGGAACAGGGCTACTTCCTCCTCTACGGAAAGGCGTCCGGTCACGGCGGAGTCCCGGAGCATCCGGCCCCACCGTCCGCGTGTGGGCTCAAAACTCTGCACCACTTCCAGCCCCTTCCCCTCCAAATACTTCCGCAAGTGGCCGATGTGGGTGGACTTGCCCGTGCCGTCAATGCCTTCAAAGACGATCAGCCTCCCCTTTCTTTCTCCGGTAAAACTCATGGCTCGAAAGTGTAGCGGCGCCCCGGCTCAGGAACGACGATGGTGGAATCAGGCATTTTGGCGGATAGCGTGTGGTGCATCCACTCCATGGCATCCGGGTCCCCGTGCACCAGAACCACCTGCCTGGGGTTCAGCTTCACGGCATAATTAACCAGGGAGTCCCGGGTGGCATGCCCGGAAAAATCAAAACAGTCCACGGTGCACTTGCGGCGCACCGGCTGCCCGTTGGGCCTCATTTTCACCAGTTCCCCTTCAGGAGTTGCCTTCAGCAGTCCCGCCGGAGAATCGGGATCCGCATATCCTACGAACAAAATAGCATTCTTCTCTTGGGGAAGAACCTGCTCCGCCATGACGTTGGAAAGCGTATTTTCCGTCATCATGCCGCTGGACACCACATAAATATTCCCCGGGGAACACACCAGCGGAGCTTTTCCCTTGCGCGGAAGGGGCACGGTCTGAATCTCCTCCTTCAGCTTGAATTCATGGTCATGCCTGCGCGTCAACCCGGCAAAACGGTCGTACAACAGGGAAACTTTCGCGCTCAGCCCGCCGAAGTACACGGGAGTATTGGAGGGAATCACCCCCTGCTGCTTGAAACGGTGAATGTTGAACAGCATCTCCTGGCTCTTGCCGATGGCGAATACCGGAATCAGTACGGCGCCGCCGCGTTCCAGCGTCTCCGCAATCGCTTTCCCGAACCTCACCATCTCTTCCGGCCGGGAATAGTGGGCGCTGCGCTGGAAACCGCCGCGCGTGCACTCCATAACCAGCGTATCTACGCCGGATTCCGGAAAATCAGCCCCGGGAATCATGCTCTGGTCTTCAAACTGCACGTCCCCCGTGTAAAATACGGTATGGCCGCTCTCGCCCTCCAGCATCACGCCGGCAGACCCCAGGATGTGCCCGGCATCATAAAACGTGGCCAGCACGTTCTGACGGAAGCCCACGCGGAACACTTCATTGCAGGACTTGGCATGCCAGGCGTCGCTCAATCTGTCCAGATCATTATGGGTGAAAAAAGGATACTCCACAATGCCCAGGTCCAGCCTCTTGGCGCTCATCACATTCACGGAATTATGCAGCATCACTTCAGACAGGGCTGCCGCGGCGGGCGTCATGAACACCTCCGCCGCTGGCTGTTTCTCCTGAAGCACAGGCAGCGTTCCCAGATGGTCCAGGTGGGAATGGCTTAAAAAAACGGCTTCCACGGAATTGGGTTCCAGGGAATCAAAATCCGGCATGGCCGCCTTCCCCTCCTTCTTGGGGTGCATCCCGCTGTCAAGCACAATCCTGGTGCCGTCCATCTCAAGCAAATAGCAATTGGCCCCAATTTCCTCGGCCCCGCTGATATTGGTAAAACTGATCATTATATGCCGCAGGAGAGTACCCCGTGCCTCCCGCCGTGTCAATGCCGCAAGCCCAAGAGGCCCCCTGCCGGGAAGGGAACGCAGGCCAATGGGGAAGAAGCCCTCCTTTACCCTGCGGAACGTTTTTGCGGCTGGGGGAAAACAGGCTCGGAAAACGGCAGGGACAGAACAAATATTCCGGTTCCTTCCGCGCTTTCCGGCACTTGCCCTCTTCCCTTGCCGATGATAATGCCAGGAAAAAGAAATACATGCACGGCGCAACCGCCGTAAACGTTATGCTCTCTCAAACGCAAGGAAGCTCATTCCCGGAAGAAGCCGGGAATTGCTCTGGACGCGGCCGGGAGTGCATGAGACAATAAGGAAAGAGCTTTCCTGATGAAAAGACGCCTACAGAAAACGGCTTCAAAAAAATCCCTTCCCGTGCCGTTGCCGGAACAAGGCAGGACGAAGGGGCCCGTTATCCCGCCTCCGGGTCTGCTTCCGGTCCATATAAAAAAGAGTTTCCTTTCCATTGACGGTAAATTCACCCCTGCAGCTCCATGAAAAACAAGATTCCCATTCCGCCCAACGGCTCCAGGCAGCAGCTTCTGGTCAGGGCCATCAATTACTTCCGCAGCCGGGAAGGAGAACCGCGCCTGTTCACCAGACGCAAGCTTGTCCTTCTGACTCTGACGGCTCTTTATGCCTTTTCCCCCATTGACCTGATTCCGGATTTCATTCCGGGAGTAGGACAGATAGATGACCTGACCGTCATCGCCTTCACCTTCCTGGCCCTGTTCATGCCCCCTATCAGGGAACATGGCTCCCATGAAGACCCGGAACCCTGAATTTCCGCCACGCACAACATCTCATGAGCGGATCCTCCCCCACCTTTTTCCATTCCCCCGCCGTTGTCGCGCTGGCCAGGGGAGCCGTTCTGATAGGTGTGCTGGCCGTATTGTTCTGGGGCGTGCGCACCTGCATCACCGCCCCGGCGGAAAAGCCGATGGCTGTAGCGGAAAAACTGATTGAAGCCGGCAGGGAAGCGGGCCTCACCCTGATCAATAAGGGTTTTTCCTCCAACCACGGCGGCGTGGCCCTGATTGTGCAGAAGGATGAAAAAGTGGCCAACCTGGTAACAGTGGAACGGACTTTTGAATATGAATACCGTTACTCCACCACCTGGTGGTGGAGCAGGAAAACGCTGATTCTGAAAGCGGCCTACCGCGCCCACGGGGGCATCAATCTGGAAGGGCCCGAACCTCTTCGGATTATCATTCCCGCAGGAAACAAAGGCCCCATTACGGCAGAGGGCCTTCATGGCAAGCTGATTTCCTGTGAGATGGTGGAGGGGTCCCTGCGAATCGTGAAGGATGACGCCGGCATCTGGAACAGGCTGACTTCCGAAGATGCCGCCATTGCCGTCAACCAGCTGAACGAAAACGCCCGGAAGCATATCATGGAGAGCGGCTTGAAACACCAGGCTGAAGAAAATTTCCTCAAACGCCTCCGGGAAGAAGCCGGGCAGCCGGAAGAACCTTCCGGGAAGGACCGCTGGTTCTGAGGTACAAGAGGAAAACATTTTCAAGGCCGGTTGCTTCAGGAGCCGGCAAAGCTCCAGAAGCACAGTTCCTCATTCCGCTCTTTTATCTTGCCAAACCGGGCTGCGTCCTATAAAGGAACGCACGTCATGGCCAATTTAACATTCACCCCTCCCGCGGACGGTGCAGCCGTCACCATGCAGAACGGCAGGCTTTGCGTTCCGGACAGGCCCGTCATTCCTTTCATCATCGGTGATGGAACCGGTCCTGAGATATGGGCGGCGGCCTCCCGTGTCATTGACGCAGCCGTAGCCAAGGCTTATCAGGGCAGGCGTTCCATCGCATGGTATGAAGTTTTTGCCGGGCAGAAATCTTTTGATAATCTGGGCACCTGGCTTCCGAATGAAACGGTGGAAGCTTTCCGCACGTACCTCATCGGCATCAAAGGCCCCCTCACCACTCCGGTGGGCGGAGGCATCCGCAGCCTGAACGTCACGCTGCGGCAGGATCTGGATCTGTTTGTCTGCCTGCGTCCCGTGCGCTATTTCAACGGCATTGAAACTCCCGTCAAAGCTCCGGAAAAAGTGAACATGGTCGTTTTCCGCGAAAACACGGAAGACATCTACGCCGGAATCGAATTCAAGGAAGGCACGGAGGATGCCAAGCTGTTTTTTGATACCATGAGCCGCATTTTCCCGGACCGCATGAAAAAGGTGCGTTTCCCGGAAAGCTCCGGCTTCGGCATCAAGCCCGTTTCCCGTGAAGGCACGGAGCGCCTGGTGCGCGCCGCCATTGACTATGCCGTGAAAAACGGAAGGAAAAGCGTCACGCTGGTGCATAAGGGCAACATCATGAAATTCACGGAAGGCGGCTTCCGTGACTGGGGATACGATGTCGCACGGCGGGAATACGGCGCCCTCCCCATAGGGGACGGCCCTTGGCTGAAACTTCCCAACGGTATCGTTATCAAGGATTGCATTGCAGACGCCTTCCTTCAGGAAATTCTGCTCCATCCGGAAAACTTCGACGTGGTAGCCACGCTGAATCTGAACGGGGATTACATCTCCGACGCCCTGGCGGCGCAGGTCGGCGGCATCGGAATCGCCCCCGGAGGCAACATCAACTACCTGACGGGGCATTCCATTTTTGAAGCTACGCACGGCACCGGGCCGAAACTGGCCGGACTGAACAAGGCCAACCCCAGCTCCGTCATCCTGTCTGCGGAGATGATGTTGCGCTACATGGGCTGGACGGAAGCCGCCGATCTGCTGATTCAGGCCATTGACCGGGTGATTTCCGAAAAAACGGTTACGTTCGACCTTGCGGAAATGATTCCCGGTTCCACGGAAATTACCTGCTCCGCTTACGGCGACAAACTGGTGGAAACCCTGAGCTGATCCCTGTTTTTCCCGCTTTTTCCATCCGGACTGCCCTCCCGCCACACGGTGCGGAGGGCAGTTTTTTGTCTCCATGCCGGAATTTATCCGATCAGGTACCTGCTGCCGGGGAGGAAGGAGAGCAGCTTGATGATTCCCCAGGCTGCCAGGCACGTCGCCGCAGTCAGCAGCGGAATGGAAAGAGAAGCCGGAAGGAACAACAGATGGAGCATGCCAAAGAGGCGGTAAACGGCTCCCACCAGCACAAAGTGGACCAGGTAGATGCCGAAACTCATGCTGGAGAAATCAGCCAGGAACCGCCGCGGCGCGGACCCGGCTCTGAATGCGGTAAATGACTGGAAGAGAACGAATAAGGTCACGGACATGAGGGCCACATTAATGCTGGCGAAGCCGATGTAGTCGCCGCTTGAGGACCAGGCCTGAGCCGTGGACGTCCGGTAGAAATGGAGGGTAAACCAAAAGGCCGCGGCCAGACACGGAACGGCCCAGCAGGCCGTGCGGGCGAAGGAGGCATTCCCAGGGTATTTCCTCAGAAAGCAGCCGAGCACCATGTAGCCCAGGTACCCGGAGAAGGAATGCAGGGCCCCGTATTCATTCCAGGGGCATTTTCCCAGATAGCTGGGGAAAATGGTCTGGAGATAAGGGAACAAGAGGGTGAGCGCCCACAGTAGCAGGAAGTAGGCAAAGGCCGCCTTTCCCGCTTTCTCCACCCAGGGGGATATGACTGGCAGGAAGAGGTAAAGGCCCATCAGCACGTAGAGGTACCAGAGATGAATGCCCACGCTGAATTTCAGTGGAATCAGCAGCAGGTTCGTTCCCATGGTTTCCAGGTCCGGCGTGACCCGTGAGAGGGGGAAGACGGAGTGAAAACTGTCCCCCGTGAGCGTTTCATAGCTCCACGGAAAAACAGTGTAAAACGCAGACCACAGCAGGAAGGGGAACAGGACGCGGGTGAAGCGTTTTTTCAGGAATTGCCCCGTCGTATCCCGAACGGGCAGCAGGAGGGCGCCGGAAATCATGAAAAACAGGGGGATGGAGACCCGCACCAGCACCGTATAAAAGGAGGACCAGGCAAAGGTTTCATTGTCCGGAGTGAAAGGAGGCGACACAAAAAACTGCCCCACGATGTGGCTGGCAATAACGAGAATACAGGCAAAAACACGGATGTTGTCCAGCCAGGGAATGCGGGAGGAAGGAAGATTCATGAAAGGGTTCCTTAACTACCTGCGGACGGCTCCGTTTCTTTCACCATAAAACCAGACGTTAACAAAACCGGGAAAAACACATTTTCCTGGCGGAGGCTGCGCAAAACATTAAACAGAAAAACAGGCTATTCGCCAATTCCATGAAGAAGAACATGAACAGAGTAACCGGCATCTGCCTTGGAGTCATAGACATGAAAAAGTCCCTGCAATTTTACCGGGACAAGCTTGGTTTTAAAACGGACGAGACCGGGGACAATCCCGACGTGGTATTTTTCTGCACCCCCGGCACCAAACTGGAATTATACCCGCTGGATTTGCTGGCAAAGGACATTGACCCGGGCAATCCTCCGGCCCCCGGTTCCGGCTTCGGAGGGATAACACTGGCCTACAATGCCATCACGAAAGAGGAAGTTGTGGAAATCTAAAAGGGCTTGTCTGGCCAGCATCATCTCCCCGCTGGTGACGCCCGGACTGACGAACCACACCGGGTGGCCGTCGCGTGGCCGCCGGAAATCACAATGTCGCTGAGTACTTCCGACCTGGAATAGCCGCCAAGCACGATGCTGTGCCCGCAGCCGTCTTCCACATACCCCCCCTGCCGATGCCTATGCAGAAGGTCCCCCTCGATCCGGGAACCCATGCCCGCGCAGAAGGAATAGGCCGTGGCCGTATGGAGCTTCTCCGATTCATTGGACGTATTACTCTGATAACCCAGGGCAATCCCCATGTGACAGTGGTCCGTATTGGACCAGGAACCTACGGAAACGCAGGAATTCCCTACTTTAATATGATCCCCCAGGGCGGTTCCGGCGGAGTTGGTGCCCACGAACGTGGAACCCACAACGGTACCCCGGTCGTCTCTGGTGGAAGAGGTAACCTATCACAACATTGTCCGTGCCATTGGCGGCACTGGCATTTGTTCCGATTACAACGTTTCTGTCCGTAGAAAGGGCGGACGTATCATCTAAATTCATAGAATGGCATTTGCAGCCATTTCCGTTCCCGGGGCAAGGAGCATGAAACGTTGTAATCGGGGGCCCTCCCGTCACAGATCCCGGCGGATGGCGTCCACCTGCTCCGGCGTATAGGCCGCCTTCTCCACCCCGCCGAACTGGCGGCGCAGGAATGTGAGCAGGTTCGCCAGGTCGCGGGAATCCGTGACGCCGGGCGGCAGCATGGTGGAATCCCATTCCTTTCCATTCACCGTGATGGGTCCGGTCAGTCCCTGGAGGATGATCCTGACGATTTCCGCATCAGGCTTTTCCTTCAGCCATTCGGATCCGGCCAGGGGCGGATAGGTCACCTTGTCCCCCATGCCGTCGTTGCCGTGGCAGATGGCGCATTTGGAAAGGTACACGCCCCTGCCCTTTTCCATCACGGCGGCGGCGCGGGCCTTCTTCAGGCGTTCCATGTCCACGGCGGGAGGATGCGCGGCATAATCCGGGTGAATGTGGGACAGGGCCGGGAAGGAATGGATTTGGTCGCGCTTCAGGGAGGGTTCCACCCTCCGCAGGGACTCCAGGTAGTTCAACAGGCGCTCCCCGCGCGGGGAAGGCACCAGCTCCCGGCCCCGTTCCATCCGGACAGGCAGGGCAGCCGTGGAGGGGGCGTTCCCTTCCACCGGGCGTTCCTCAAATAGTCCGGGCATGGCCGGACACATGGTCCAGGGTTTGTTGAACTGCATTTCCCGCGGGTTGTAAAGATGCAAGGCCAGCCATTCCCGCACCTGCGCGGCGCGGCGCGTGCCGCCGGATACGGCGTCTTCATATTCCAGCCTCCCGGCGGCGTATTCCGCCGCATTGCTCAGGTCCGGGCCTATGGCCGCCACCCCCGCCTGCGGCGCTCCTTCCCTGTTGAATTCGGCATCCATGTCTTCCGGTTCACTGACCCGGTAGGGGAAATCAGGATCCGTGCCGCGGTCAATCGCCGTCTGCCAGTCCTTTCCGGACAGGGAACGCCGGATAATCTGGGTATGGCACAGGGCACACCCCTCCGCGGCATAAATACCGGAACCTTCCGCATCATGAACGGGTCTCCTGACCTCCATGGAATCCGGAGGCGGAGCATGCAGAACAACGGCCGCAGCCGTCGCCAGCGCCAAAGCCGCCGCTACGGCTGAAATGAAGAAGAAACGCCGCAAAAACGGAGGGGAAGGCTCCCGGCCTCCGTCTTCCGCTCCCGCTGGCCGCCACAGGCAGAGGCTGCCCGCCAGGCAAAAAGCCATGGCAACGGCGTGGATGCAGGCAGCCATGCCCACCCAGCCGCTCATCAGCTCCGCGCGACGGGCCTCAGGAAAAGCCTGGACATCCAGGGCGGCAAGCACGCCCACGGCATACGCCAGAAGCACGCCGCAGACGCCTGCGCCCAACAGCCGCCATGCCACAGGGAAATGTCCGGGGGCCTTCCCCCCTGCCATCATCAAAACTCCGGCCCCCAGCAGAATCCATAATTCCGGTTCATGCCATGCAGACAGGGAAAACTGCATCAGCTCAGGCGCACCCACAACAAACACGTTCCATGCCGCCAGCAAGGCAAGCAGGGAAACTCCGGTCTTCACCCATATTCCGGTCTTCGTACCGGATTTTATCCAAAAACGCGCCACCGCCAGGACGGCGGGAAGAACGGCGCACCAAAACCAGGCGGTACCGGCCTCCACCAACATCCACGACACGGGAAACCCCTGAAGCCCCCCCAGCCCGCCAATCACCGGAGCCGCTGCCAGCACCAGGGCCATCCAGACGGACAGAATTCCGGCTGCCCTCCCCTGCGCCATATCCAGGCGGAGCGCCGCCGCTCCCAGGGCGGCAAACATCAGCCCGCAGGACAGGCTTCCTCCCAGGGCGGAAACATCCAGCAGGCCATTCATGGACAATGCCTGCGTATATCCCAACGCCCAAAGGGCCGCAGCCACACACCCGGCGGAGGAACTGAACAACAGCCGTACAGGCCACGGAAACGGACGGAACCATGCGACGCACGCCGCCCCTGCGGCAAGGAAGGCAAAAACCGGGCAAACCCACCAGTCAAAAGGCATCAGGAGCACGCCGCTCCCATTCCCCGCGGCAATAGTCGCCAACCCCAGCGCAACGCAGGTATGCCAGAGCCATTCTGCGGGTTTCATCCACCGGCTCCTGCTTCCCGCCGCAAAGGAAAACAGGATGGGGAGGGCCCAGCCGTACACCAGCATGCCGTAGAATGCGAACATGAGGCGGCCGGCCGGCCACGGCAAAGGCTCCTCCGCCACCAGACCGGAAGCGTACGCCAGCGACCACAGGAAACCCAGCACGAAAGCCCCTGCCAGCCAGAACAGGGGGAGATACTCGCCCGGACGGCGGAAAAACAGAAAAAAAACGGCGGCGGTACGGTTCATCATGATTCGGGAAATACCCTGCGGACGCTCAGTGCCCCCAGAAAGGAAAAACAGCAGATCAGGGCCATCCCTCCCAAGAGCAGGACAAGCGGAAGCCATGCCTTCCATGCAGACGGGTCCAGCCCAAAGCCGGGGCCAAACATCCAGCATGCTTCCAGCAGGGAGCCAAACAGCACCCCGGCGCATACAGCGCCCAAAGCGACCAGCCGGCGTCTCAACGCGGGGAACAGCAAAATAAGGAAAGGCAGCAGAAGCTGAAGAACAAGAGCCGCGGCAAACATTCCGGACCAGCCGGAGGAAGCGGCTGCGTTATAAAAGGACATTTCAGCCGGAATGGAGGCGTACCAGGTAATCATGTACTGAGAATACACAATATAGGCTTTCACCAGAACCATGGCCGTCAGCATGCCGCCCAGGCGGGGCCAAGGCAGCTCCTTCCCTCCGTCCAGCCGCCTCAGGAACACGGCAGACAACACAGCGAATGCCAGGGACACCAGCAGAACATATGCAATCATGTATACGGGGAACATGGAAAGAACGACCTTTCCCGTCCCTCCCAGCATGTCCATCCCCAGCAGGCCCAGCATCATCACCGTCACAACCATGCAGAAGGCGGCAGAGCCCCGGCGGAAGGAAGGCTGCCAGACATTTTTTTCCGCAACCAGCGTTTCCCATACCTGGGTCATGCTCCAGGAAAGCACCGCAATACTCCCCACGCGCACGTACAGCCATGCCGGGTTCCACCATGAGAAGTCAGCCAAATCCAGAACGCCGAAGGGCTGGACGCCGGGAGAGGCAACATCCGCCACTCCCCAATAGCGGGCTGCTTCCGGAAAAATCACGGTAGTCAGGCAGCCGACCGTTCCGGCCAATACCAAAACACCGGGTAAAAACCCCCAGCAACCCGCCGCCAGCACCCTTCTCAGCGCAATGCCCCAGCCGGAACCCGTCAGTGAAGACAGGCAGAGCCAGAACAGGCACCCCAGACAGAGGCTGGAGCCAAGGACTCCTACGGCCATTCCGGCAGCGGCGAACGGCCTTCTCAATTCCTGCAGCCTTTCTCCGGCTACCGTCATGTCGTCCCAGGGCATGGCCGTAAAGGACTGGCGCATCAGCACGCACCATAATAGAACGGAAATGATCCACAGGGAAAGGGCAACGGAACGCCCGGCCCAGCCGAATCCCGGACGGTCCTGGCGTTCCCCGCCTGTTGAAGATGTATTGCTGTTCATGAATGTTGTTCCTTCTGTTGAACGGCAGGTTCTTCCGGCGGCGCTTGCAAATGACGGATAAACGCCACCAGACACCAGATTCCCCGCGCCGTGAGAATGTTTCCGAAAGCGGGCATGTTTCCCTGCCCCAACCGAATGCTCCTGAACATTTTTCCGGAAGAATAGGAAGCATACTTTTCATCCCGGAAAGAGCCTATTTGCGGATAGGTTTCATAAACGGCCATGCTTCCGCGTCCGCTTCCGTCCTCTCCGTGGCAAACGGCGCAATGCGCCAGATAAAGCGCGCGCCCCTCCGCCAGCACGTCGCGGCTGCGGGAGATGCCGCCCAGTTCCAGAGGCATGGAATCCTCCTCTCCGCCCTGCATGCGGCCGGAGGAAAAATAGGAACCTTCCGCAGCAAAGGAGTCCCGGTCATCCTCCCGTTTTCGGACCGTTCCGTTCATGCCCAGGGACTGCGCCACGGAGCGGGGAGGCGTCAGGCGCGCTTTCCGATCCGGGGCGGCGGAAGAAATCCCCACCTGCTGGGCATCCGCCAGAGGACGATCATTCATATTGTCAAACAAACGGGGAACGGCATTTCTTCCATCGTCGTCCCCTGCCAGGAACCAGAGCGCTCCCAGGAGAACAAGGGCTGCTACCGCCGTGATGCCTCCTCTCATGCCCGGCCTCCTTTCCCATGAACGTACTCGCGGGCATCCGGATGCAGGGCTTCAGCCAAAACGGCGGCATGGCCTTCGCTCCCGCCTTCCAGCAGAATGAAGTAACCGTTCCCGTGCTCATCCGTCCTGAAAAAATCACACTCGAACGCCCAGTCGTGCCACTGCGGGAGAAGAGCCCCCTTCAGGAAACCGGCGGCGGTCAGCAATCCGGCCCCCAGCAAAGTTCCTTCAAACAGGGGAGGGACATATGCGGGCCAGCTGTCCCAGCCCTGGACCCTGCCCTGGGTCACAAGGGGATCCGCACAGAACTGCGTCCAGTAAAGCCACAGAGCCACGGCCAGAAACCCGCAGACGCCGCCCGCTGCGGCCCACAGCCGGACGCCTGCTCCCACGGCCTTCCCGGCGTGCCTGTTGGCAAGACGAACAGCGGCGCAGGGATAAGGTGCGCAAACCTCCCAGCGCAGATTTTCCTCCTTCACCAGCACGCGGACGGCCTGAAGGAGCGCCTTCTCCGAACCGAAGGAAAGCACCCAGCCGGAAATGACGGGCTTTTTCATGCCCCGCCCTCCTTGTTCAGGGATTGCTGTTCCCGCACGTCGCACAGGGAGAAGAATGGAGCCACACGCACCAGCGCCATGTACAGGGCCATAAACAGCCCCACGCTCCCGGCCATCATGGCCAAATCCGTCACGCTGGGGAAATAATCTCCGATGTTGGCAGCCAGCAGGGATGCCTTCAGGGAATTCACGACAATCCAGAAACGTTCCATCCACATGCCCGCAAGCACTCCCAGAGCCACGGCGGCGATCACCCAGCGGTTGGTTCGCAGAGAGCGGAACCAGAACAACTGGGGCAGCGCCACATTCCCGGCAACCATGACGATGAGGAACACGGCATTCACAGGATTTCTGCCCGGAAACGGCTCCGGAGAGCCTCCATTCAGAATGGCTGCCAGATGCTCCCACAAATACATGGCTCCCATCACCAGACTCAGGGCCAGCACAAACCGGGAACTTAAATCCAGAATGGCCGGAGTAACGGCCCGGCGAACGCCGCTGCCGGCCATCAGACGCCTCACCCCCAGCAGAATCAGCTGAACCATCGCCATGCCGCTGAGGATGGCCCCCCCTACGAAATAGGGCGGGAAAATGCTCTGGTGCCACCCCGGCACCTGAGTCACGGAAAAATCGAAACTCACCACGGAATGAACGGATACCACGAGAGGAGTCAGAATAACCGCAAAAAGAAGGCTGGCCTTTTCATAGGCGCGCCACTGGCGCCCCGTCCCCTGCCAGCCCAGTGCCAGCCACCCGTACCGGCGCCTCAGACGCCCCTTGCAGCAATCCCTCAGCAACGCGAAATCCGGCACCAGGCCGATATACCAGTACAACAGGGAAAGAAGAAAATAGGTGCTGACTGCCATGACATCCCACATCAAAGGAGAGGCCATGTCCGGCCAAATTCCGCTCACTTCCGGCAACGGGGAAGCCATCCACGCCATCCAGACACGCCCTACGTGCACCACAGGGAAAACGGCGGCGCAGATAACCGCGCACAGGGTCATCTGTTCCGCTCCGCGCGCAATCGGGCTTCTCCATGACTGGCGCGTCAGCAGCAGGACGGCGGAAATCAGGGTGCCCGCATGCCCCAGGCCTATCCAGAAAACAAAATGCACGATGTCCAGCCCCCACACCACATTATTATTCACCCCCAGCACGCCCACACCCTCTGCGGCAATACGCCAGGAACTCCACCCTATGCCCCACGCCGCCAGCAATGCGCTGGCGAGAAACACGCTCCACCAAACGGGTCCCAGCGGCTTCCGCACCTCTGCCAGCATGGCCTCTACCGGAATATCGGCGGTGGGGACTGATGGTGCTGGTCTGTTCATTATCTGCATAGGGTCGGAAGCTCTTTAGAGCTTACTTGAGTGCTTTTCCCCGTCAATTCAAAAGGGGAACGCACGTGACATGGCGCACGGCTCTAGGAGACAGGGGCGGAGTTCCTCTCCGTTACAGGCTCCGGGCAGGGAAAGGCCGTCATCCCCTGCTTTTTCAACGGAGGAGGAAAAAGCGTCAGGGACGAAGGGGAATGCCCTTTTTCAGGTCCATGCCATCCATGGGACATTCTGGAAAAACGGAGGCGCCCACTGAACCGTCATTCCCGTTTCTTCCGCACTTCACAAACATTCAAATAGCTGGAATTCCCGGCGGCGGCATTTTAACATGAATTGCGCATGGACATAAAAACGCTGACTTCCGGAGCCCTGATCAAGCACCCTTCCCGCGGCCTTCTTCTCGGAACCGGGCCTTTCCGGGAATCAGCGGAACCGCCGGATTCCGGCCCCGCTTTTTATATTGATACATTCCGGCTGGACGACCCGCGGCCATGGAAAATACCGGCAGCCCTTCATGCTCTCCCGGCGGAGGGAAATCCTCCCCCGCCTGCTCCGGAAATCCGGTGGGCGGAACCATCTCCGGACGCATACGCGCAGGTTTTTGCGGAAATGATGGAGCAAATCGCTGCCGGGCAATTGATGAAAAGCGTTCCGGCGATTCCCCAGTTCGGGGAAATGCTGCTCCCACACACACCCCGGGAACTCATCCTGCGGGCCATCAGCAGCTCTCCGTCCCATTATCCCTACGCCTGGTGGACGGAACGGGAAGGATTCTGCGGAATCACTCCGGAAACACTGTTCCACCAGCAGGGCCGCCGCCTGGAGACAATGGCCCTGGCAGGAACGGCCCGTCCGGAGGATGAAGGGGTTTTCATCAACGACGACAAGGAAATCCGCGAGCATGAAATCGTGGCGGGCAGCATTCTTTCCCGCCTGTCCCCCTTCGGCAGCGTCACCAGAACGGCACGCAGCGTGCTGAACCTGGGCACCCTGATCCACTTCGTCACTTACCTCACACTGGAATCGGACGAACAGCATACTCCGGCCCACTGGATACGGCTGCTCCACCCCACCCCCGCCCTGGGTTCCCAGCCCCGCACGGAAAACACGCTCGCCCAGCTGGACGACTGGCGTTCACGTCTCCGCTGTCCGCTTCACTTCGGCGCCCCGTTCGGGTTTCTGGAAGATGGAGACTTTTTCTGCCTGGTAGGCATCCGCTCCCTGTACTGGCAGGGGCAGAGGCTCGCACTCTGCACCGGGGGCGGCGTAGTGGCCTCCTCCACCCTGACGCATGAATGGCGGGAACTGAAACTGAAGAGGGATACGGTCAGGCACAGTTTCCACCTTCCATGACAGTTCCTCCGGACGCCTCATCCCTTAATGGAAGAACATTATTCCTCCGGCCAGCAGACGGAAAGCGTGTCAAATTTATCCTTCACCGGTATTTTCCACACCCTTCCTTCCCTCATCACGCCGCAGCACGGCACGCCGTCCATGCATGCACTGACGGAAATACCCGCAGGCAAACCGTGCAAAACCACCTCTGCGGACTCATGGAACGCACAGGGATCCCCTTCGCAGTTCCAATCCAGCTCCAGGGAATTGGAGCCGCCGCGGTAAAGGAAATCATGCACGGCGCATTCTCCGTTCCGGTATGCATATCCGTCCCCTGCATCTTCATACAAATGGGAGGCTACCTCCCCTTCCGGCGCCCACCATACATCCAGCGTCAGCGGCGGTCGAGGCAGTTCTCCCACGTATTGCTGCACCGGCCAATGGGGAATTACCGCCCCTCCGCGGACATACACGGGCAGGAAAGAAAGGGGGCACTTCACCCATACATCCTTTCCTGTGTCCTCCATCAGGCTGTCCGTGTGGTAGGAATACCAGACGCCCTCCGGAATGTAGAGGAACCGCCCGCCTTCCTGCGGCTCATGAATGGGAATGACGTACAGATGGTCTCCGAAGAAATACTCCGCCCCCCGCCAGTAGGTGTCCTTGTTGGTAAAACATTGCAGGGCCAGGGAGCGCAGCACGGGCATGCCCGTCTCCGCGTACCGGCGGAACTGCGTGTAGATATAGGGAAGCAGGCGGTAGCGGCCCTCTATGGCGGCTTTCACGTAAGAGGTGACTTCCTGCCCAAAAACCCATGGCTCCTGACCTCCGAACTCCCCGGAGGAATGATTGCGGAAAAAACCGTGGAAAGAGGCCATCTGCATCCAGCGGCAAAACAATTCCGGCGTGGGATGCCCCATGAATCCCCCAGCATCCGCTCCCGCAAAGGAGATGCCGGAAGCCGCAAGCCGCTGGCACTGGAAATTGGCCAGCTTCAAATGTTCCCAGCTGGACCGGTTGTCCCCTGTCCATGTGGCGGCAAAACGCTGCAATCCGGCAAAACCGGATCGGGACAGCAGGAAGGGGCGCCGGTCCGGAGCGTGACGCTTCATGCCCAGCCAGGAGGCTTCCGCCATGCACTGCCCGTAAATATTATGGGCCTTTTCATGGGAACAGGGCATGCCGTCATATTCATGCCGCGTATCCATCGGGAAAGTGCGGTCCGGAAAAACGACAGGTTCGTTCATGTCATTCCAGAGGCCGCGCACGCCAATTTTCCCAATATCCCTGCTGAACAGATCCGCCCACCAGCCGCGTACGGCGGGAGCCGTAAAATCCGGGAAATTGCAAAGTCCCGGCCATACTTCCTCCGACAATAAATTGCCTTCCGACCGGCGGCAGAAATAATTGCGTTCCATCCCTTCTTTCCAGACCGGATTGGCGGGGTTGACCTTCACGCCGGGATTGACAATCAGAACCGTCTTCACACCGTCCTTCTCCAGGGAGCGGACCATTCCTTCCGCGTCGGGAAAATTCTGTTTGTCCCAGGTAAATCCCTCCTTCCGTTCCATGTAATGATGGTCCAGATGCACGGCATCGCACGGAATGCCCAGGCCCCGGAAACGCTCCACCAGATTGTATACGGCCTTGTCCGGATAATAGCTCCACTTGGACTGGTGGTACCCCAGCGCCCACAAAGGCGGCAATTCAGGCGTACCGGTAAGGCGCGTATAAGCGGAGATGATGTCCAGAGGAGTGCGGCCGTAAATGAAATAATAATTCATCAGGCCCCCGAAGGACCCGAAGGAAAGAACCTTTTCATCCGTAGCTCCGAAGTCGAAATACGAACGGCACGTGTTGTCAAACAACAGGCCGTACGCCTTCCTTTCCCGCAAACTGAGGAAAAAGGGAATACTTTTGTAAAGGGGATCCGATTCCTCATGGAAATCATAATGGTCCGCTCCCCACATGGAGAAATACTTGCCCCTCAGGTTCAAGGCGCACGGCTTGTCCCCAAGCCCGAAAAAATGCTCCGTTTCCTGAAGATTTTTCCGTATCCATACCCGGGCGTCTCCAGTCCAGTCCTTGCTCTCCCGGCCGAATCCGCCCTCATCCGTCAGCAGGGGCTCATCCGTAGCAACATCGTAAAAATCCACCTTTTGCTCCTCCGTGCGAATGCGGATGCGGAGCAGAGACGTCTCAACGACATGAACCCCGTCCTCATCATACTCGCGGATTTCCGCTCCCGGCGCGGAATATCCGGGGCTTACGGCATAACTCGGCTCGTCTTCCGGCACCGCTCCGGGGAAATACGTTACGCGGACAATACCGGCATCAGCAAGACACACGCTGAGAGTTATTTTGGAAACCGTATTCGTGTACTCCCATTTGACGAGACTCCCCCGGAGAGGAGGTGTTTTTCGTCTTTCAGGGATGTTGGAAACGGAGCACATTGAAGCCGAACGGAAGAGAGGATCAAAAGCGTTCAGTCCAGACTAAATCAATTTCATGACGAACGCAAGATTGAACTAAAGCAGCACTTTTCTTTTCATTATTAGAGTAAAATTATTCATATTAATCTAGACCGAACATGAAAAATCTGGTTTTATTGCGTTGGTGTACAACACGGCACGAGTCCGTATCCTTCCCGGCACCGACAAACCACATCAACCGATGAGCACAATTCGAGTTCTTACATTAGGATGGGAATTCCCGCCCCTGGTCAACGGGGGGTTGGGCATTGCCTGCCTGGGTCTTTCCAAGGCGCTGGCAAAAAAAGTGGATTTAAGGGTGATCGTTCCCAAGGCCGACCCTTCCGTCCTTTTTGACGGATTTCAGCTCACCGGTCTCAATAACGTCTCCTATCGGGAAGTGGAGCAAGTGGACCGGAAATATTCCTATGACAGCTTTGCCCTGGTGGAGCGCGCGCCCATTGAACTGGACCCCTACACCACCGTGGAAGGGGAATCCGGCGTGGTGCAGTTCACCAAGGAAGGCCGCATCACCTTCTCCAAAACGCATGAAGCCGACCTCCAGCTGTTCAGGAACAAGGAAGACCTTTACGCCGGAGACCTGGCCCTGAAAGTCATTCAATTCTCAAAAATAGCGGTAAAAGTCGCCCTCCAGCAGGATTTTGACATTATCCACGCCCACGACTGGCTGACCTACCTGGCTGGCGTGGAAGTGAAAAAAGCCACGGGCAAGCCCCTGGTGGTGCACCTGCACGCTTCCCAGTTTGACCGGGCCGGAGCGGATGCCCGCGGCTGGATTTACGACATTGAAAAATTCGGCATGGAACAGGCGGATGCCGTTATCCCGGTCAGCAAATACACGGGAACCATCGCCAGCGGGCACTATGCCATTGACCCCCATAAGATATTTCCCATTCACAACGGCGCGGATCCGGTCAAAGTCTTCAAAGGCAAGAAAAAATTCCCGGAAAAACTCGTGCTCTTCCTGGGTCGCCTGACGGCGCAGAAAGGTCCGGGATTCTTCCTTCAGATTGCCGCCAAGGTTCTGGAACAGACGGACGACGTACGCTTCGTCATGGCCGGTACGGGAGAAAAACTCCGCCAGTTGATTGAATCCGGAGCCTTCAAGGGCGTGGGCGACAAATTCCACTTCACTGGTTTCCTGAACAAGGATAAAGTCAATGAACTCCTCTCCATCACGGACATCTACTGCATGCCTTCCGTATCGGAGCCATTCGGCCTTTCTGCTCTGGAGGCGGCCCAATTCAACATTCCCGCCGTGATTTCCAAGCAGTCCGGCGTAGCGGAAGTCATGAAGGGAGCCCTGAAAGCGGACTTCTGGGACGTCAACAAAATGGCGGAGCATATCGTTCATCTCTGCACGGATGAGGAACTGTACCGGAAAGTAGTGGAACAGAGCACGGAGGACATCAAGGCCTCCACCTGGGACGCCGCCGCGGACAAGGTCATCCGGGTTTATGAACATGTGCTGAACCGCTAAAAACGCCTTTTTACCTTACTTAATAACTCTCAGCCCTCTCCCCTCCGTCCATGAGCAACATTTCCCTCACTTTCGTGGCTCATCAGCCCAACCGGCTGATTCATTATGACTTCTTCAAAATTGGAGAACACGCCTTTTATGAAGATGATGATCTGAATGCCCGCGTGCTCAGCACGGTGGCGGAGCGCTGTTACTTCCCGGCAACCCGGCTGATGAAACAGCTTATTGAACTCACCGGGGGCAAATTCCGTTTTGGACTGGCGCTCAGCGGAGTCATTCTGGAACAGGCCCTGTACCACAGGCCGGACCTGATTGCCGCTTTCAAGGATCTGGCGGAAACCGGATGCGTGGACTTTCTGGCAATGCCTTACTACAATTCCCTGGCCTCCGTTTACTCTCCTCAGGAATTTGCCGAACAAATTGAAGAACACCGGGAGCTTCTCAAAAAACTCTTCCATCAGGAAACGGATGTGCTGATGAATACCGGCATGCTGTACTCCAACGCCATTGCGGCGCAGGCGGAAACGCTCGGCTTCAAGGGCATCATGGCGGACGGCAACCCGGCCATGCTCAAGGGATTCACCAGCAATGAAGTCTTCTTGGCTCCGTGGGTGTATAACACCACCACCATTTTCCGCAACCGGGAACTCTCCAATGACCTGGCAATCATGCGGACTGATCCGGAATGGTCGGAATACCCGCTTTCCCCCACCACTTTCGCGGATTGGCTGACGCACCAGCAGGGAAGCGTCACTACCCTGTCCATGGACTATGAAACGCTGGGGGAACGCCAGTCTGACGCTACAGGCGTCTTCGAATTCTGGCGTACGATGATTCTCGCCTGCATAGACGCCGGCAACCGGTTCATGACTCCGTCCGAAGTGGCGCGGGAAATCAAACCTGTTTCCGTCTGTGAATGCACCCAGGAAATGACCTGCTCCACTTTTGGAACCATGTCCCATTGGAATGGCAACGTCATGCAGGATGAAGCCCTCCGCAAAATCTACCGTCTGGAAAAACCGGTCAAGGCAGCCCATGACAAGGATCTTACCCACGTTTGGCGCAAACTGCAGAGTGCGGACCACTTCCATTATATGCAGAAGGAAAACTCCTTCACGCCGTATGCATCCGCCTTTGACGCGTACATTTACTACATGAACGCTTTGGCGGATTTGCAAATACGCGTCAAAAGGGAATCTGGAAAACCGGTTCAGCCGGATCCGGAAAAAGCGTCCTGACCTCTTCTCTTCCGAATACTGCGAACCCGGGTGGATTATAGTCTGCCGGGAACATCACGGGACGGTTCCCGGCTGTAAAAACTTTGCGGTTCCGGAATGCGGTCTTCTTTGCCCCCCTCCTTTGGCTGCCATAAAGGCCTGAGGGAAGTCACGGAAAGCTAGTATCCCAATGCCAGACGCTTCAATTTGTTGCGCAGGGTAATCTTCTGTGCGGAAGAAACGCGCTCCACAAAAAGGATGCCGTTCAAATGGTCGCATTCATGCTGCAGGCATCTGGCCAGAAGGCCGTTGCAGTCAATCGTTATTTCCCTTCCGTCAATCAGAAGCACCGTAGCCTTGACAAAGTCCGGCCTCACGACGGAAGCGCGTATCTTCATCACGCTAAGGCAGCCTTCATGAAAAGGATGCATGGGTCCGTAAGGTTCCAGAACAGGATTGGCAAACATCAAAGGCATGATGTCGGAAAGCTCCTTGTCCTCTCCGTTCACTTTAAGCCAGGTGACGGACTCTTCCTCCTTCGGGATATCAATCACTACCAGTTGAATGGGAATGCTCACCTGGGGAGCCGCCAGGCCAATGCCCTCTGCTGCGTACATGGTTTCCAGCATATTCTCCGCTAGGGTTTTCAGGCTGTCGTCAAAATGTTCTACAGGGCGGCATTTTTCCTTCAATACCGGATTTCCATACTGTGCTATTTCCAATAACATCGGGAGGGGGATAATATATATGTTAAGGCGCTTACCGTGCGCCGGGCTTGTTGATTTCTATTCTGGCAGGAACCTCTCCTGCGTCAATACCCACAGACGTCAGCGCATCCCAAATGCCGACAATGACGCCGAACTCCGCTTTTTTATCCACGTCAAGCTGCAGTTTGACGCCCGGATTTTCCTTTTTCAAGGCCTCCAGGGCAGCAGCCAGTTCATTCATCTCCACCAGCCTGCCATTCAGGGAAATGGCGGATGTCCCCGTCACGGCCAAAACGGCCCGCTGTTCCGAAGACGGAGTCCCTTCCATGAATTCCGCTCCGGGTACATCTATCTTAAGCAGGGACTGCGGCTTCTTCCACTGCGTATGGACAATGAAAAAAATCAGCAGAATGGTCAATATATCAATCATGGGGACGATGGGCACCCCCATGCTCCTTGCTTTCTTGCGGTAAAACTGCATGGCCTTGTCAGCGTTGGGAATGATGGCAGCGGAAGGAAACCAGTTCTGTCAGCAGGACTTCCATGGAGGCGGAAATGCGCTCCAGCTTGCGGGAATAATAAACGTGGGCAATCACGGCCGGAGTGGCGATGGCGAGACCGGCAATCGTCGTATTCAGAGCCTGGGCAATCCCCTGAGCAATCATGCCGTGACTCTCATCCATTCCGAAAACGCTGAAAATCTGCACCAGGCCGCTGGCGGTTCCCAGGATGCCAAACATGGGGGCTATCATCACAATCATGTCCAGCAGGGGCAGACCCGCCTGAAGCGTTACAAACTCCTCGCGGGCCTTCACCTGGATCATTTCCTTCAGGGAGGCTTCATCCTCCAGCGGTGAATTCAACGCATCCAGCACCAGGCGGCCCTCCACGGAATCCGAATCCGCAGCTATTCTCTCCAATTCAGTGCGCTCCACGGCGCCGCGGGTGTACTGCTCCACTGCCCTGGTCAGCACGACGGGGCAAATGAGGCTCTTCTTCATATTGAACATGCGGTAAATAACGGCCGCAATAAGAAGAACGGAACAGGCTGCCAGCGGGTACATGAAAACGCCGCCTGCCTGGAAGAATGTAATGCAGTCTTTGATCAAGTTCATCATCATATATCTGTGAATGGTATTTGTTGCAGGATGGTAGGTTGTTAAAAATTGAAATCGAAATACATTTCCAAAGAATCCCCCACAAGCATACTCCTTACCTCCGGGGGCATCGCTGGAAGCCTGGCGAGTTTGATGGCGAGGAAGGTAAAGGACTTCTGTACCTCGCTGGCTCCCACGCGGGAAGTCTGCCTCATAGACGAAATTTTGCCATTCTTGTTAATCAGGATGCGGATGCGCACAGTTCCGGTAACAATCAGGTCGCGGTTCAAATCGCACTGGCGGTACCATTGTTCCCCGATAGCCCGGTAAACGATCGCCTGGTACGTTCCCATGGGCGTAGCTTCCACATCCAATGTCGGACGGCGGCCAAAGCTGAATTTGCCGACCTGCTTGGTCTTCCGCTCATGTGTCTTGAAGCCGGGCTGGCTCTCCGCATTGAACATGGGATCATACAAGGGCTGTTTCTGAACCGGTTTTGTATTGGGCACCAAATCCAGATTGGGAAGATTTAGGGGAGGATTGTCCGCCCCTTTCGCAATGCTTTTGGCCAATTCCTCAAGCGGATCCGGCTTCTCCGAATCTCCGGGGCTGGGCAACACTACCGCATGGGGAAGCTGCATGGCCTTCTCCTGTGCATGACGGATGTTTTGTCGGGCCGTTTTTTCCTCTTCCGATTTGCCTGGCTCTCCCTTCTTGACGGGAGAATGAGCCAGGGAACCGGGATGACCGGCAGGCGGCATGGATGGTTCCAGGGGCTGGTAGGGAACATTGGAAGAAGCTCCGGGGGAGGCGTTTTTGTTGCCGTCCCGTTCATGGCTTAAATCCCCATCCTGCCTTTCCTGGTTAAAAAGGACAATCTCTCCGTTTTCCCGTTCCACGCCATCCTGGGCGGGCATATCCCTGTCGCCGTCCGGATCCTTCCGGCCGCCTTCCGCCCGCGTGTTCCTGTTGCTCTGGAATTTGGGCACTTCCGGCCTGGTGGCGCTTTCCTGCTCCTCATTGGTCTTCACGACGGCAGGCAGATATTCCGCGGGCTCTTGTCTCCGGCTCTCCAGTTGAGGTTCCACTTTCTTTACCATGCGCGCGCTTACAGCCACTTTCCTCCGCGCCGCTTCAGCCGGACGTGGGGAAGCCAGCCATTCTTCAGGAACCAGGCAGCTCCCCGCCAGCAAAAACAGGTGTGCCAGCACAGACAGCAAAAGGCATGTGCCCCAGGAAACCCGGAACAGTCCGTTTCTCCGCCGCTGCCTGAAACTCATGGAGGTAAAGTTTTCACGGTTCCATGACGAATGCAATGTAGAAAGGAGACATGATGAAGGACGATTCCGTAATTTAGTATTGCACAAGACCATGTGCAGGCCCATACTTGCTAGCGACCAAACACATGCCTTCCTCCTAAACGGCAAGGCCCTTTTCCTATATACCATACACCTCGTTAACACCCATCCTATATGGCCAATCTCAACAAAGTCTTCTTAATGGGCAACCTTACCGCTGATCCCGAACTGCGCTACACTCCCAAAGGAACCGCCGTTACGGACATCCGCCTTGCCATCAACCGTTACTACGCGGGCGACAACAGCGAACGCCAGGAAGAAACCACTTTCGTGGACGTCACCCTTTGGAACCGCCAGGCGGAAGTTGCCGGCAACTACCTCAGCAAGGGCCGCGGAGTCTTTGTGGAAGGACGCCTTCAACTGGATTCCTGGGAAGATAAAGCCTCCGGGCAGAAACGCACCAAGCTGCGCGTGATTGGGGAAAACATCCAGCTCTTCCCCCGCGGCGGTGAAGGCGATATGGGAGGTGCTCCGCGCCAGCAGTACCAGAATGCTCCCCGTTCCAACAACTACGGACAATCCCGCCCGGCCCAGAACTACAACCCGCCCCCCATGCCCCCCACCAATCAACCGTCTAACGACTTCGGAGACATGGACGACGAAATCCCGTTCTAAACGCAAATACCACCCTTTCCTTTTACAGGCCGCCTTTCCTCCGGGTCAGGCGGCCTTTTTACATCATCTTCCCCGAACGGAATGGCTGCGCCGTGCCACGAAAAGAAAAAGTGGTACAACCCCATTCCCGGCAATGGAGGAAAAGCATGGGAACAACCGGACAAAAGGGAAAACCTCACCGTTCATTTCAGCTTGGCAAAATCAGTCCGTCCCGGCATACTGGCGGCGTATGAAAATAGCCGTTATTGGAAAAGGTGGACGTGAACATGCACTGGTCAAGGCACTCAAGGAATCTCCCTCCGCTCCGGAAATGTACTGTTTCCCGGGAAGTGACGCCATCAACCGTCTGGCTACCCCCATCCCGGCCAGGGATCTGCCCTCGCTGATCGACTGGATGGTTTCCAATAAAATGGATCTCTGCGTTGCCGGGGAGGAAAGCTATCTGGTCAAGGATGAAGGCCTGGCCAATGCCTGCTCCCGTGCGGGCATCCCCTGCTGGGGGCCGGTAAAAGAAAGCGCCCAGCTGGAAGCCAGCAAGGAATTTGCCAAGGACTTCCTGCTCCGCCACCGCATCCCTACCGGGCAGGCGCGCGTAGCGGCCACATTGGAGGAAGCCCGGCAATTCATCGGAAACAACTATCCTACCGTGCTGAAATTTGACGGTCTGGCCGCCGGAAAGGGCGTAGCCGTCTGCATGAGCAAGGAGGAAGCAGACTCTTTCCTGAAAGAAGTATTTACGGACAGGCGTTTTGGTGAAGGACGGCTGCTGGTGGAAGAATTTCTTACCGGACCGGAAGTCTCCATCTTCGGCGCTCTGGTGGACGACCATTATCTCATCCTCTGCCCGGCACGGGACTACAAGCGCCTCAAGGAAGGCGATGCTGGCCCCAACACGGGCGGCATGGGAGCGGTGGCTTCCCGCCGGCTGGTGGAGCCGGAAATGCTGGAACGCATTGAAAAGGAAATCGTGGCTCCGACGGTAGCCGGACTAAAAAAAGACGGACTGCCTTACCGGGGTTTTCTGTACTTCGGCCTGATGCTGACTCCAAACGGCCCAAAAGTAATTGAATACAACTGCCGCTTCGGCGATCCGGAATGCCAGGCCGTTATGCCCCTGCTCTCCGGAGACTTGGCTTCCTTCTGCCTGCATGGGGCCAAGGGAGAATTTGCGCCGGAAGAAATTTCCTTCCAAAACGGCTGGAGCGTCTGCTGCGTGCTGGCCTCCAAAGGATATCCGGAGACCTCCCATTCCGGCGACGCTATTCAGGGACTGGACGATATTTCAAATGCTTCCGTTTACCACGCCGGCACCAAATGGAATGCGGATAAAAACTGTTATGAAACCAACGGAGGCCGCGTCCTGGCCGTCGTGGCACAGGGAGATACCCTCTCCGAAGCGCGCCAGCGTGCCCACAACGAAATCAAAAAGATTCAATTTCACGGCATGCAGCGCCGGCCGGACATCGGCTTTGCCAGCTTCGTCTGATTTTTCCGCGTTTCCCTCCCCATCTGCCCTATGAAACCGGCGGCCCTTCTCATCCTCCTGTTTCTTTCCTGCCCTGCATGCCTGATGGCGGACAACGCCGCGCTGGCGGCCAGGGCGCGTGAACAGGTAGGAGTAACGGTTTCCTACAACGGAGGCTATCAATCCATTCCCTACCCCAACGGAGACGTTCCCCTCGAAACGGGAGTATGCACGGATGTGGTCATCCGCGCCATGAGGGCCTTCGGCCTGGACCTTCAAAAAGCCGTGCATGAGGACATGAAGGCCCACTTTTCCAAATACCCTAAAATATGGGGATTGAAAACGACGGACCGCAGCATTGACCACCGCAGGGTCCCTAATCTTCGTACCTTCTTTGCCAGAAAAGGCTGGGCCGTTCCCATTACGGAAAACGCGGCGGACTACGAGCCCGGCGACCTGGTTACATGGAACCTGTCCGATAGTATTCCCCACATTGGCATCGTTTCCGACCGGAAAACGGAGGAAGGCACGCCGCTGATCATTCATAATGTAGGCGCCGGAACGCAGGAAGAAGACTTCCTGTTTTCCCACACCATCACGGGCCACTACCGTCCCGTGCTGGCTGAGAGGAAACAGAAAGCGCAACCCTGATTCTTACCCCCGTCTTAGCGCAACCTGCCATACCGGGTATTTCCGGAGGTTCTCCCGGAGTTGCATGGATATCCGGGGAATGTCGCGGGACAGGAAGAAGGCGGCCCTTTCCCGCTCATTGATTCATCCGGTCCGGAATGCCCATGAACCTTCTTGCCAAAAGAGGGGGCTTCCGTCATCATGTGCGCATGGTTATACCTGCATTCTCCGACTGTATCAACAAGCTGGGCGTCGATGAAAAAGACGTCATTCCCTTCGGCCGCAACAAGGCCAAAATTTCCCTGGACGTATTGGACAAGCCGGCAGCCCCCGGCAAACTCATCCTGGTATCCGCCATCACTCCCACCCCATCCGGAGAAGGCAAAACCACCGTTTCCATCGGCTTGGCGCAGGGATTGCAGGCCATCGGCAAAAAAGTCTGCCTGGCGCTCCGGCAACCTTCCATGGGACCGGTGTTCGGCCGCAAGGGCGGAGCTACCGGAGGCGGCAAAAGCTCCCTGACGCCGGCAGAGGAAATCAACATGCATTTCACAGGGGACTTCCACGCCATTACATCCGCCCACAACCTCATCAGCGCCATCATTGATAACGCCATGTTCTTCCACACGCTGAACATTGACGAACGCAAAGTCATATGGAAGCGGGTCATGGACATGAACGACCGTTCCCTGCGTTCCATCATCGTGGGGCTCAACAAGCAGGGGTTCCCCCGAGAAACAGGCTTCGATATCACCCCGGCTTCGGAAATCATGGCGTGCCTGTGCCTTGCCACTTCCTACAAGGACATGGAAGAACGCATCAACCGCATCGTGATCGGATTCACGACGGATGACAAGCCCGTATTCGCAAGGGAACTGGGCATTACCGGTTCCGTCATGGCCCTGCTGAAAGATGCCCTGATGCCCAATCTGGTCCAATCTGTGGAAGGAGTGCCCTGTTTCCTGCACGGCGGCCCGTTTGCCAACATTGCCCACGGCTGCAACTCCGTGCTGGCCACCAGGATGGCCCTGCATTTTGGGGACTATGCCGTCACGGAGGCCGGATTCGCGTTTGACCTGGGTGCAGAGAAATTCCTGGATATCAAATGCCGCCAGTCCGGACTGGATCCGGCGGCCATTGTCATCGTAGCTACGGCACGCGCGCTGAAAATGCACGGGGGAACTGCCCTGGCGGATCTGAAAAACACGGACGTGGATGCGCTGAAAAAAGGCCTTGCCAACCTGGATGCGCATCTGGACGCTGCCGCCCACTACAAACGCCCCGTCGTGGTTGCCGTCAACAAATTCTTTGACGACTCCCGGGAAGAACTGGACGCTATCGTGAAACACTGCGCGGAACGCGGTATTCCCTGCGCCATTGCGGATATCTTCTCCCAGGGAGGAGAAGGAGGCAAAGACCTGGCCCAAATGGTTGTGGAAGCTGCGGACAGGAGTTCCGCCCCTTTCAAGCCCCTCTATGAATCCGCTCTGCCGGTGGAAGAAAAACTCAACATCATTGCCCGCAACATTTACGGGGCGGACGGTGTGGAATTGACGGCCGCCGCCAAAAAGAAGCTGGCCCAGTTTGAAGCCAGCCGCCTGACGGACCTTCCCGTCTGTATGGCAAAAACCCAGAACTCCCTTTCCGACAACGGACGCCTCCGAGGACGCCCCACCGGCTTCACCATCACCGTGCGCGACTTTGAAATCGCCAACGGGGCCGGCTTCCTGGTGGCCCTCTGCGGGGAAATCATGCGCATGCCCGCCCTTCCCGTCTCACCGAACGCCATGCACATCTATCTGGACGACAAGGGCAACGTCCAGGGGCTCTGAAAAATATCACCAACTGCGCCGCACGCCATGAAAATCGCCATTCTGGGAGCCGGAGCCCTGGGTTGCTATTACGGAGCCAGACTTCAGGAATCGGGGCAGGACGTATCCTTCATCGTACGTTCGGAATACGGCTATCTGAAAGAACACGGCCTTCAGGTGAAAAGCCTGCATGGGAATATCTCCCTGCCCCGCATCAACGTTTACCGGGACACGGAGGAAGTCGGCCCGGTAGACCTCGTTGTCGTTGCATGGAAAAGCACGGCAAACGCCGGATTTTCCAGAGCCCTTCCCACGTTGATGGGACCGGATACGACTGTTGTTACACTTCAGAACGGCATGGGGAATGCGGAGGAAATTGCCCGCATCATCCCGGCGGACCGTATCTATGTGGGCCTGTGCTTCATCTGCGCCATGCGGGAAAAACCGGGTCATGTCAACCATCTGGAAGGGGGCAATATCCAATTTGCCCCCTTCATCCCCACTCCGGAAGGGACTGAAAAAGCCAGGGAACTCTCCGAGCTGTTTGCCAATGCCGGCATCAAAACGCGCGCTTTTGACGCCGCAGAGCAAATCCAGTGGTACAAACTCGTCTGGAACATCCCGTTTAACGGACTTTGCCTTGCTCTGGGAGGCATCAGCATTGCGGAACTTTACCAAAACCCGGAAAACGTCATGCGGGCGCGCCGCATCATGGAGGAAGTGGTGCAGGCAGCCAAAGCCCGCGGCTATGCCCTGCCGGAAGATTTGGTTGAATTCCACCTTTCCCGTACGGAAACCATGGGAGCTTTCATTCCGTCCAGCGCCGTGGACTACAACGAAGGCCGTCCCGTCGAATACACGGCTATCTGGGGAGACCCTCTCTCCAAGGCCCGGCAAGCCGGAGCCTCCGTGCCGGAATGGGAACTTCTGGACAAGGCCATCCGCAAGCGCCTGAATATAAATTAACCCGAACCAATTGCGAATCATGCTGAAGACCATCGTCATTTTCATCATTGCCCTGCTGGGCTTCGGCATGATTCGCCTGCCTTTGCAGAATCATATTCTGGAACAGGAAAAGGCGGCGGGGCTGCTGGATAATCCGGTAGAGCTTTCCTCTTCCGATTATCTGGAACAACAACTTGCCATGGTCTCCCTGGGAGGGCTCCGCTCCCTGGTGGCGGCCGTGCTGAGCATGGAAGCTTTCGACTGTTTCCTGATTTCCGACTGGGCTAACCTGGAACGCCGCTACAACCAGGTTACCGCTCTCGCTCCTCACTCCGATTTCTACTGGGACAACGGATCGTGGCATTTGGGCAATAACGCTTCCTCCAGTTATCTGGAAAATAAACGTCTTTCTCCCATGGAACGCCGGGAAGGCTTCCGCAAATACATTCAAAAGGGGCGCCGCTTCCTGGAAAAAGGCATCAACGCCAATCCTGACAGCTGGTACCTTCAATCCCTGCTGGGCAACATGTACAGCGATACCTACCGGCAACCTGACTTTGAAAAGGCGGCGGAAGCCTACCGCAAGGCACGGGATTTGGGAGCGCCTCCCCTTACGGCCCGCAAAGAATTTTATGCGCTCGTCCGTGTTCCTTCCAAATCCAGAGAAGCTCTGGAACTGGGCCGGGAGTTATTCAAGGATCCCCGCAACAGGACACCCAGCCTGGTGAGTAATATTTTTGTTCTGGAAAACAGGCTGAACATACCGGAAAAGGAGCGCATCCCCTTTCGGGAACTGTTTCCCACGGATGAGATCGCCCGAGACTTGATGACCAGCCATCTGGCCAATTCCCTGAAGTATCCTGTAGACGGGCTGAGAGAAGCCCTGGAATCTTTGCCACCGGCAAAAGACGAGTAAAGCAAACAGACGGGAATAAGGGGACATGAAAAGGCCGGTCCCCCTGTGCCCCTACCATGATTTCCTGCGAGCAAACGCGCTTGGCAAAACCTCCCCAAAGTGCTATGCTCTTTGCTTACAATACCATGAGTAGAATAGCCCTGATTAGTGACATCCATGCCAATCTGCCCGCTCTGGAAGCGGTGATGAAGGATATAGAACAGCTTCAATGCAATGCCGTTTACTGCCTGGGCGATGTTGTGGGCTATAACGCCAATCCGTCCGAATGCCTTGAATTCATCCGCAGCCGCCAGATTCCCACCGTGCGCGGCAACCATGATGAGGAAGCCATTGGAGAAGACAATCCGGCAGGGATGAACCCAGTAGCTTACAATGCCCTGATGTGGACGCGGCAGCAACTTTCCGAAGAACAGAAAAAGTGGCTTCGCCGCGCTCCTTTCCAGCGCATTCTCCCCAATGAAATCGTTCTGGTGCACGCTACACAGGACAAGCCCAACTCCTGGGCCTACGTCACGAATGTGGATACGGCCACCCACAGCATCAATATTTTGCGCGACAATCAATTCCTGTGCTTTAACGGACATACTCACGTCCCCCGTACATTCATCCGCCATGAAGGAAGCATCCATGAATATGAATCCGGGGATATCCAGCTACTCAAAACCAACAAATATCTGATTAATGTGGGCTCCGTAGGCCAGCCCAGAGACGGCGACCCCCGTGCCGCCTACGGCGTGCTTGACGAAGACAGCATGGTGTACTACCAGCGCCGCGTGGAATACGATGTAGCGGAGGCCCAAAGACGCATTCTGGCCGCTGGTCTTCCGGACATGCTGGCGCGCCGGTTGGAAGAAGGAATGTAATATTCCGCACCTCCCGAAAGGCCTGCCAAAAGAAAGGAAACCTGCCGTATTGCATTGTTTCCCTTTCATCTTAAGAAGAACCGGGCAGCGCCTTATGTTAGCAAAGGCTTACAAATTTGCATTGCTACTTGCCTCACCTTCCACAAATCGGTAGAGTTCAGCGCGACGAATGAAGACCTATATCATCAGACGACTCCTTCTCATGCCCTTGACGCTCCTGGGGGTTACGTTTCTCGTCTTTTGCATAACCCGTTTTGTTCCGGGAGGTCCCATTGAGCAGATGATGCAGCAGCAAAGCATGAGCGCCCTGTCCGGACAGAAAGCCGGCTCCCAGCGCGGCGACAATAACCTGAGTGAAGCGGATATGGAGCGGCTGGAAGAGCAGTACAGCCTGCAGGAGCCCATCATCACGGCTTATCTGCAATGGCTGGGCGTGCTGCCCAAAAAGATTTTCATTTCCCGTGAGGAATTCGGGGAAATCGGCGGAGCGGGAGAGGGAGACAAGGAAGATGAATATTCCGGCATTTCCGATACGCATACACGGATCAATCTGAATGAAACAGGAGAACAAGTCGTCGTAGTTCGCCAGGACAAGGATTCCGGCAGCGTGAAAGATGCTTTCTTTTCCGGCACTCCGTCCCGGAAAGCCGCTTCAGAAGGCTGGACCGTGGATATAGAATCCCCCATGGACCGCGCGGAACGCTGGGCGCGCCGCATGAGGCAGACGGATAATACGGAGGCCGTCCGCGACAAGGCTCAGGGCTATGCGTGGCGGGCCGTTATGTACAAGACCAGTTTTGACGGGCTGCTCCAGGGAACTATGGGCAACTCGTTTAAGTACAATGAACCCGTATGGGACATGATCAAGGAACGCATTCCCGTTTCCCTGTACTTCGGCATCCTGAGCGCCATTATTACCTATTCCGTCTGCATTCCCCTTGGAGTAGTAAAGGCAATCCGCCATAAAAGCCTGGTGGACAACATCTCTTCCGTCCTGATTTTCCTGGGGTACTCCGTACCTGGGTTCGCCCTGGGCGCCGTACTGGTGGTGTATTTGGGCGCGCGGCTGGAATGGTTCCCTCTCTGCGGGCTGACGTCTCCGGACTTTGCTGACATGGGGTTCTGGCAACAGGCCGGAGACCTGCTGCACCATACGGTGCTCCCCCTGATTTGCTATGTAGTAAGTTCCTTTGCCATCACCACCATGATGATGAAAAACAACCTGATGGACAATCTTTCCGCGGACTACATCAGGACAGCCATGGCCAAGGGCGTGAGTTTCAGAGGGGCCGTCATCAAGCATGCCTTCCGCAACTCCTTTATACCCATTGCCTCCACTCTGGGCAGCCTCATCAGCCTGATTGTGGCCGGCTCCATGCTGGTGGAAAAGGTTTTCGATATCCAGGGGTTTGGAATGCTGAGTTACCAGGCTCTGATGGACAAGGATTACGCCCTGATCATGGGAACGCTGCTGCTTACCTCCTTCCTGATGGTGCTGGGCAACCTTCTCTCCGATATCATCGTGGCCGCTGTGGATCCGCGCATCAAATTTGAATAATACACATGGTTAGAAAACTGGCATACCTTTTGGTCATTCTGGCGGTTCTTACTGCCGTGGGAGAGCTGTGCGGGCTGCTCCTGCCCACGTTAAGCTGGCCCTTCACCGTCTCACGGGAAATGAGCATGCTCAACATCATCTGTACGGACCAGAACAACGGCGGCCTTCTGACGCCTCAGGGGAAATTCCTGTGGTTCGGCTGGGTTTGCGTGCTGGTCATGGGAGGCCTCGGGTTCTGGCTCATGCTGAAAGGCCCCCGGAGGTTCCATCCAACGCCGATCACCAAGCGTCGCATCCAGCGTTTTAAAAGCATCTCCCGCGGCTACGTATCCCTCCTCATTTTGCTTGTATTGACGCTATTGGCCTGTATGGACCAGTGCCTGGTAGGCAAGCGGGCCCTCCTTGTCGTTCAGAACGGCTCCTGGTACTTTCCGGCCATTATGCGTAAAGTATACAAGGGTTCTACCTTTGGCCAGACCGGAGATTTTGCGGATGCGGAAGCCAACTACCGCGAACTGAAAAAACAGGCAGGCCAGCCAGGAAAACCTTCCCTCGTCATCATGCCTCTGGTTCCATACGATCCCACGGGAGATTCCACCAACCCCGGTTCGGAAGCTTTGATGGTGAATGAAGACGGCCTCGTCTGCGAGCCCGGCGGCAAGCCGTATTCCGGTTTGGCCTCCCGTTTGCATAAGGATGAAGAAGCCCTTCCCCACATCAGCTACAAATTCCGCAAGGGAAAGAAAGTGGACCGGGCCACCGGCTGGCTGGAAGACAGAACGGAGGTGTACAGCGCCACATATGAAAACAACAACATTGTGGCGGAACATTACAGCGGCCCCGGCACCAAGGAAGAATTCCTGAAACAGACGGATGAACATAAAATCAGCCGTATCTTCTACCACCCCTCCCCGCCCCTCAAGGGGGGCCACCTGCTTGGCACCAATACCCAGGGGGCGGACATTCTGGCTTATCTGTACGGAGGCCTCCAGGTAAATATGAAAGCCGCACTCTTCTACCTGCCTATCGTATATTTTATCGGCATCACCTTTGGAATGATGATGGGATACTTCGGCGGCATGTTTGACCTCGGCATGCAGCGCCTCATTGAAATCTTCTCCCAGGTTCCCTTCCTTTTCATCATCATGATTATTTCAGATATGGTTCCCCTTCACATGAAAGGCATGTTCCTGATTATCAGCCTTCTCATCATGTTCGGGTGGATGTCCATGACCTACCAGCTCAGAACCTCCACCATGAAGGAAAAAGCGCGCGACTACGTAGCGGCGGCCCGCGTGCTTGGGGCTTCCACCAGCCGTATTCTTTTCGTCCATATCCTGCCCAACCTGGTCGCCATTCTGGTCACTCTGGTTCCGTTCAGCGTTTCCGCCCTCATTTTGGCTCTGGCTTCCCTGGATTATCTGGGCTTCGGCCTTCCTGACACATACGCCAGCTGGGGCCGCCTGCTCAATGACGGACTGGCGGATCTTTCCGCCAGCTGGGTGGTCACCTCCGCCTTTTCCGCCCTGGTGATTACCCTTCTGCTCGTCACCTTTATCGGGGAGGCTGTCCGTGAAGCCTTTGACCCTAAAAAATTCACTACTTATAAATAAAAGACTCCTGTTTTGCCATTCCCTATGCTCAAGCTGTCCACCATCTTCCGCTCCATCCTTTCTTCCGTGATGCTGTCCCTTCTGCTGGCAGCCGGATCCGGTTGTAAGGATTCCTCCCAATCCCAGGGGGCAGGCTGGCAGCCAAACGTGCCTTTCGGCACGCTCCCTCCGGGATTTGATTCCTTCCCGGAACGATGGAACAAACAGATCAATGACCGCCTGGCTCGTGAGGAAGCCGCCAAGCAAAAGGAAATACGGGAACTCCGGGACAAATTTTTCAAGGAGGAAGATTCTAAAGTCAGGGAAAAACTGCAAAGCAAACTCATTGCGGATGAAGCTGCTCTGTCCGTCATTCACCGCAGGCAGACGGAAGGCGACTACATCAAATTCAAAACCCCGGCAGACATCCCCCAAGACCTGAAGTGGGAGGATGGACTGGACAATCCGGAGATAGGAGACCCGAATGCCAAAAAAGGAGGCGTGCTGCGCCAGTGGGCCCCCGGATCCTATCCCGACACATTCCGGCCCAACGGCCCGAACAGTAACAGCGGTTTCCGCGGCCCCCTGTATGATGAAATCATCATCGGCCTCGTTTCCATCCATCCGGTTACGGGAAAAATCATTCCGGGAATCGCTCATAAATGGGCGGAATCCCCAGACAGGCGCACTGTTTACTTCGAACTGGATCCGGATGCCCGCTATACGGACGGAGCCAAGGTAAAGGCCATCGACCTCCTGGTGAACATGTACATCCGCACTTCGGAATACAGCCAGGACGTATTCTATAACAACTTTTTTTACCAGAACGCTTCCAACATCACCATCTACGACGACAGCCGCTTTTCCATCACACTCCCCTTCGCCAAACCTCTGCTTCCGTACTACTGCACGCTGTTCATTCCTTCCCCGCCGCACTTTTATTGCGAGTTCGGCCCCAACTACGTGGAACGCTACCAGTGGCGCATACCGCCCACTACGGGTGCTTACGTTGTCAAGCCGGACGGTATCATCCGTGGCCGCCAGGTAACGCTCCAGCGCGTGCCGGACTGGTGGGCCAGGGACAAAAAATTCACGAAATACATGTATAATGTGGATCAAATCGTGTATAATTTCATTGCGGAGCCATCCAAGGCCATCGAACTCTTCCGCATCGGAGAACTGGACGTTTTGAATATCACCAAACCGGAACTATGGCACGAACGCATGGAAATACCGGAGGTTCACAACGGCTACATCAACCGCAGCACATTTTATACTATTTACCCCCGGCCTCCTTACGGAGTTTTTTTGAATACCTCCAAAGCCCCCTTCAATGACCTCAATGTTCGCCGGGGGTTCCAGCACGCACTTAATATCCAGAATATCATTGACATTACCTTCCGCGGAGACTACCAGCGGCTCAATTCCTACAATTCAGGTTTCGGCAAATTCACCAATCCCTATATCAAGGCGCGCCCCTATTCCCCGGAACAGGCCCGCGCTTATTTCGCCAGGGCGGGCTACACTATCCCCTGCCCGGACGGAATCCTCCGCAAGCCGGACGGCACCCGGCTCACTGCAGCCATCACCTTCCCCAATTCATCTCCTTCCCTGGCTTCCACTCTGGGCAAGCTGAAGGAAGATGCGCGCAAGTGCGGTCTGGAAATACAGCTTGACCCTCTGGACTCCACCGTAGCTTTCCGCAAAATCATGGAAAAACGCGCTCAGGCCTCCTTCATGGCCTGGGGATTCACTCCCCCCCATCCGATGAACGAGCAGGGGTTTCACTCCCGGTACGCCTATGATGAGCGCGGTGGCCTTATTACCTATACCAATAACATCTGCGCTTACGCGGACAAAGAAATGGACAAGCTGCTGGACGCAGAAACAAACGCAGCCACGGAAGACGAACTCCAAAAGGCCACGTGGAAAGTGCAGCAGAAAATTGATGACGAAGCCCTGTGGGTTCCCTGCTGGACCACGGAATTCATCAGACTGGGCTACTGGCGCTGGGTCAAATGGCCGAACAGCGCGACTACGCAATTCTGCCATCCCGTCGTATTTGATCCCATGGAAAGTTATCTGTACTGGGTGGATAACGATATCAAAAAGGAAACAATGGAAGCCAAGCGGGAAGGAAAAACATTCGAGGAAGTGGATACCGTGTATGACCAGTACCGCTACATGGACTCCATTGAAAGCCTGGATAACAAGGATGGAGGCGGCAAGCTGCCGTCTGTGCCTGTCATCCCGGAAAGCGGCGACCCTCTGGAACCTTCTGCCACGGAAAAATAACACATGAGCGACCCCCTGTTGGAAATCAAGAACCTGGTCACCGGCTTCGAAACGGAATCCGGCCTGTTGAAAGCGGTGGACGGCGTCAGCTTCACCGTCCCCAAAGGCACCTGCGTAGGCATCGTAGGGGAATCAGGCTGCGGCAAAAGCGTTACGGCCATGTCCATCGTCCGGCTGCTGCCCCAGCCCATGGGGAAAATTCTGGACGGGCAAATTCTGTTCAAGGGCCGCGACCTGGTTCAGGCAAAAGAGACGGACATGCACGGCATCCGCGGCCGCCATATCGGCGTCATTTTCCAGGAACCAATGACGGCGCTCAATCCCGTACACAGCATCGGAAGGCAAATTGGGGAATCCCTGATGCTCCACCGGGGAATGAACACCAGGGAAGCCCGGGATGCAGCCATCCAGCTCCTGCAGCGCGTTCGTATCCCTGCCCCGGAACAGCGTGTGGACGAATTTCCTCATCAGCTCTCCGGCGGCATGCGCCAGCGCGTCGTCATAGCCATTGCCCTGGCCTGCCATCCGGAACTCATCATTGCGGATGAACCGACCACGGCCCTGGATGTCACCGTTCAGGCTCAAATCCTGTCCCTGCTCAAGGATCTTCAGGCAGAAATGGGGTCATCCTCCATCCTCATTACACATGACTTGGGCGTCATCGCACAGAGCTGTGACTCCGTAGTCGTCATGTACGCTGGCCGCGTGGTGGAAAAGGCCCCTGTCCGGGAACTTTTTGCCAACCCTCGCCATGCTTACACCAAGGGACTGCTGGCCTCCATCCCTCAGCTAAGTTCCATGCGGAAAACCAAACTGCCCACCATTCCCGGGCAGGTGGCCTCTATTGCGGATTTCGTTCCCGGATGCCGCTTCTGCCAAAGGCAGGGTGTGCCCGCTGAAGAACTCACGGAACGCCCTCCCCTCGTGGAAATATCCCCGGACCACTTCGTGGAAGCCTGCCCCCGTTGCGCCAACCTTTAACTTCTTTTTCTCCCAGCCATGCCGGAACCTCTCTTGCAAGTAGACAATTTGAAAATGTACTTTCCCGTCCGCTCCGGAATTTTCCTGCGGCAAGCGGGATGGGTCAAGGCTGTGGACGACGTTTCCTTCAATATTTACCCGGGGGAAACGCTGGGCCTGGTGGGGGAATCCGGCTGCGGAAAATCAACCATTGGCAAAAGCATTGTCCGCCTGCTGAAACCCACCGGGGGCTCCATCCGGTTCAACGGCAACAATATCGCCAGACTCTCTCAGCGCAAAATGAGGCCTCTGCGTCCGCACATCCAGATGGTCTTCCAGGATCCTGCGGAATCCCTCAACCAGAGGCAATCCATCGGTCAAATCGTAGCGGAACCCTTCGTCATCCACCGCATGGGCACCCCCGCCGCGCGCCGGGAATGGGTGCGCGGTCTGCTGGACCGCGTAGGGTTGCCGGACAGCGCTATTGACCGCTTCCCCTTTGAATTCTCAGGCGGGCAACGCCAGCGTATCGGCATCGCCCGCGCCCTGACGTTGAATCCCAGCCTCATTATTCTGGACGAACCCGTCTCTGCCCTTGACGTATCCGTCCAGTCCCAGGTGCTCAACCTGCTGCTGGAACTTCAGGAGGAACGCAAACTCTCTTACCTGTTTATTGCCCATGATCTGGCGGTCGTCAAACACATCTCCGACCGCGTGGCGGTCATGTATCTGGGTAAAATCGTGGAAATGTCAGATGCGGAAACCATCTATCAATCCCCCAAACATGCTTACACCAAGGCTCTTCTGGACGCTATTCCGGAACCGGACCCTGCCCGGGCCAACAAGCACCAGCCTCTGCCGGGAGACGTCCCCTCTCCCATCAACCCGCCGCTCGGCTCTGCTTTCGGCCACCGCATCCAGCACCCCTCCTATCCGGAGACGGTGGGAGCGGACCTTACCCCTGTGGAAATAGAACCGGGCCACTGGGTAGCCCCTGATCCCTGCGCTCTGGAGCCGGAAGACTGGAATAGGATCCGCCAGCGGTAAAAGTACGGTAAAACGTTTATCCGTGCCCGCCGGGGAAAAATATATCTGCAAACAAATCCCCTGATTTTTTCCCGGACGGCGGACAACAGCTTTTAATCACCATGCCCCCGGCATCATCCTACACGTAAATCCGGGGCACGCGGGCGCTGATGCTGGTCAGCACATTGCTGGGGATGGTATTGGCACGGCGCGTCAGTTCCTCCCAGCTTACATTTGGCCCCATGATTTCCACCAGGTCTCCGGTCTCCACATGGTCCATATAAGTAACGTCCACCATGATCTGGTCCATCGTCACACGGCCCAAAACCGGACAGTACTGGCCATTGATATACACCCTCGCTCCCTGGTTGGACAGGTATTGAAGATAGCCGTCCGCATAGCCGATGCCGATAGTGGCCACCTTCGTGCTCCCCTTCGTTATATAGCAGTGGTTGTAGGAAACGCCGTGATTTCCCGGCAGCGTGCGTATCAGAGTAATGCGGCTGTACAGGGTCATGGTAGGCCGCAGCTCCTTATTATAGGGAGACGGCATGGGGGAATACCCGTACAGGATTCTGCCCAGCCTCGCCATATTGGCGCAGGGAACCTTGTAATTAAACACAGCGGCGCTGCTGCACAGGTGCCGGAACTTGTACCGATGGCCTTGGGAAAGTTCATTTACGGCCTCCGTAAAACCGCTGATCTGTCCGTGGGTGAAGGAAATATCATCGGAAGCTGCGGATAAATGGGAAAACACGCCCTCCAGATCCAGATAACTGAACTGTTTGAGCTTGTCCGTCAGGCCGTGCAATTCACTCGGTAAAAAACCGCTGCGCCCCATGCCGGTATCCACGCCCAAATGGACATGGACGGTTTTGCCGTAAAAGGCGCCCAAGGAATTGAAATGCTCCGCCTCTTCCATGCTGGAAAGAGCGGCGCGCCAGCCGTTCTGCACGATTTCCTCCCGCTCCCCCTCAAAACAGGGACCGAGAATAAACGGGCATGTTTTTGCCCCGGCATCCCTCACCCGGCAGGCCTCCGCCACCGTGGCAACGCCGAAAAAAGCGCAATCTTCGCCATCCAAAGCCTTCACCACCCCTTCCAGACCGTGACCATAAGCCTCTGCCTTCACAATAGCCATCAGACGGTGATCCGGCATAACACGCCGGACGACGTTTAAATTGTGCCTCAACGCATTGGTATCAATCTGGGCCCATGCTCTGGGAGGGCTTGTGCAACTCATGCCCGGAGTGTAGGAAGACGGTTGATGCTGTACAAGCCGGAATTAAGCCACCTTTCCACTTTTCCAAACCGTCCCTCGGAGAAACTGTACATCGGTCATTCCTCCGGGAACTTGTTGACGGCGGAAAAGAGGAATCCTTTTTTACCCGATTTCAAAAAACTCCTTGCCAATCCCCGACACGAACGATATATTCCCCCCGCACTGCAAATGCGCGGTTAGCTCAGTGGTAGAGCACATGCTTCACACGCATGGGGTCACTGGTTCGAAACCAGTACCGCGTACCATTTTCCTAAACACCCCGGAATTCAATATTTCGGGGTGTTTTTATGTTTAGGACCATTATCTCACCCCGTTTTTTGGGTAATCTTGCATGTCCCCGACTATATGCTCTGCGCCGTGGGCATTGACTTGGTTTTCCTTTCTCCGTATGCTTCCGCCCACATGCCTGCGTTGCTGCTCACGTCTTTCATCTGGGCGTTGTCATTCGGACTTCTGGGAAACTGCCTGTCCGGCCACCCTGCCAGCTTTGTCGCGATGACGCGCATGGCCGGCTCGCTTGCCGTTTTTCTCCCCTTCGTCCGGAAGGCGCCCCTCAGCCATGCCTTGGTGATGATGGGCATAGGCGCCGTCCAGTTCGGAGGAATGTATCTTTGCTATATCGCGGCCTTTCACTATCTGCCTTCCCACCAGGTTGCCCTTTTTACAGCCACCACGCCGATTTATGTGGTTCTGATTAACGGTCTGATGAAAAAACAGCTTCCGCCGCTCCATCTGGCGGCGGCTATTCTTGCGGCCATAGGAGGAGCGGGCATCCTTTGGAAAGGATATTCCGCCGGTAACGGGGTGTTTACAGGAATTGTTCTTGTCCAGCTTTCCAATCTCTGCTTCGCGGCAGGTCAAATAGCCTACATTTCCTTGAAAAATTCCCGGTTCGGGAGAAGTGAAGCTTCCTGCTTCGCCTATGCCTATGCAGGCGCTCTGCTGGTCACGTTGCCCTCCGGCCTGCTGTCAGGGCTGTCCTGCTGGCAGGGGATTTCTGCCGTGCAATGGTGGCTGCTGGCCTATTTGGGCGTCATCGCTTCAGGAGTCTGTTTTTTCCTCTGGAATTACGGCGCCCGGCGGGTCACTCCCGTGAAGCTGGCGGTTATGAACAATCTTAAAATTCCCCTGGCGGCTCTGACTTCCCTGCTTCTGTTCAGAGAGCATCCCAACATGTTCCTGCTGTTCATCGGCTGCCTGCTTATCCTGGCCTCTTTCCTGATCGTCCCTATTTCCTTAAAAAACGACGCATAAAATAAATTCCAGACGCCCTATTCCGTCCGAATTGGAGGCCCCGCCATTTAGCAGATTTGGCCAAGGGTGGGCATGACACATCACATCCGTTTCATTTTGAACTGGAAATTCAAGAGGCAGGTCTTTCCTGGCAGTGCTTTTTCCCATTCATGTTCACACGAACCTTCCATTTTCTTCCATTCCTGTGCTGCTTGCCGATACTCTTCTCCCCTTCTCTGGCAAAAACGGTAGAATACGATTTATATGTCCGGAACGCTCCTGTCAATTTTACCGGAGTCACACGCCAAGCCATGACCATCAATGGGAACATTCCCGGCCCCACATTGCATTTTACAGAGGGAGATACTGCGGTAATACGGGTGCATAACCTGATGGACACGGAAACTTCCTTCCATTGGCACGGCTTGCTGGTGCCCAATGACCAGGATGGAGTTCCGTACCTGACTTCCGCTCCTGTCAAGCCCCACACTACGCATACCTATACTTTTCCCATCATCCAGAACGGCACGTACTGGTACCATTCCCACAGCGGTTTTCAGGAGCAGAGCGGCCTGTACGGAGCGTTCATCGTCCGCAAACGGCCCGATGACCCGGCACGCAGGACGGAGGACGCCCTGCCGGAATATACGTTTGTACTGAGCGACTGGACGAACGAGAATCCCCAGGAGGTGAACAGAATGCTTCACACGGGCTCCGACTGGTTTTCCATCCGCAAGGGGAGTGTACAGAGCTATTGGGAGGCCCTGCGCTCCGGCTGCATGGCAACCAAGCTGTTAAGCGAATGGAAGCGCATGAACGCCATGGATGTGAGTGACGTGTATTATGAATGTTTTCTGCTCAACGGCATCCCGCGGGCTTCCCTGCCCCGGCTGAGGGGCGGCGACCGCATCAGGCTGCGCATCGTCAACGGAGCATCCTCCACCTATTTCTGGCTGAGGTATGCAGGCGGGAAAATACGCGTGGTGGCCAGCGACGGGAAAGACGTTGTTCCCGTTGACGTGGACCGCATGGTAATCGCGGTTTCCGAAACTTACGACGTCATCTTGGAAGTGCCGGAATCAGGCAAGGCCTTTGAGTTCCAGGCGACGGCAGAGGATACTTCCGGGTCTTCCTCCCTGTGGCTGGGCCATGGGGAAAGGCAGCCTTTGCGCCCCTTTCCCAAGCTGAATTACTTCAAAAAGATGAAGCAAATGAACGGGATGATGGCCATGGGAGGAAATATGAAGATGCATCATCACGGCATGCCGACCGCCCATTCCGGAAATATGGAGATAATGGACATGAAGTCCGGTTCCTCCCATGGGGGAGGACACGGCAACATGCAGGAGGACGGAGAAGGAACCACCCTGACGTATGACATGTTGAAGTCCCCTTCCCGCACCACTCTTCCTTCCAGCGTGCCCGTTAAGGAATTGCATTTCATGCTGACCGGTAATATGAACCGTTACGTATGGAGCATTAACGGGAAAACTCTTTCCGAGACGGACCGGATCATGATCAGGGAAGGACAGAATGTACGCATAATCCTGACCAACAATACCATGATGAGGCATCCCATGCATCTGCACGGGCATTTTTTCCGGCTGGTGAACAGGCATGGGGATTTTTCTCCGCTCAAGTTTACAGCGGATATCCAGCCCATGGACACCCAGGTGATTGAGTTTAACGCTGCGGAGAAAACGCGCGGCAACTGGTTTTTCCACTGCCATATCCTGTACCACATGATGAGCGGCATGGGCCGGATTTTTACGTATGAGGATTCTCCCCCCAATCCTCAGCTTCCCCACCCCATGCAGGCACTTCAGCATGTTTACGACATGGACAGGAAATGGTACCTGAGCGTGAACAATGATTTCGCCACCAACGGGAACATAGGGAACCTGGAATTCGGGGGCACCCGGTGGAGCATGCAGGGAGAGTGGAAAACAGGCTACAAGGATACGCGGGGTTATGAGGCGGAAGGGAGGCTGGGCAGGTATATCGGGGAGAAGCAATGGCTTTACCCCTACATCGGGGCGGACTGGACTTGCCGCAAGGGGGAGGCCGGAGAACGCAACATGTTCCGACAGACCACCAAAAAGGACCGGGAAATGGACGGCACCCTGGGCGCCCGGTACACGCTGCCCCTGCTCCTGATTGCGGATGCGCGCATTGACACGGACGGAAAGGTGCGCCTGCAATTGGAGCGGGACGATATCCCGCTCACCTCCCGCCTGCGCCTTTCCTTTTCCCTGAATACGGACCAGGATTATTCCGTGGGCCTGCACTACATCCTGACCTCACACCTCAGCGTTTCCACCAATTACGACAAGAACCTGCACTGGGGCGTGGGGCTGATGCTGACCTATTGAACTCCCTCTCTATTTTTCTTCTGTTACATCCGGGCATTCCCCTGTAGCATTTCCTTACCATGTCAGGGATGATGAATTGGCAGCAGCTTTTGTCGGACGCGCGCTGGGGATCCAGGCATCGGGGTACGGCGTCTCCACAGAAAAACCGCAGCAATTATGACCGGGATTACGGCCGCATTCTGTTTTCCAGTGCTTTCCGCCGCCTTCAGGATAAGACACAGGTTTTTCCCCTGGGCCGCAATGATTACGTGCGCACACGCCTGACGCATAGCCTGGAGGTAGCCCACATCGGTTCTTCCCTCGGCATGCTGGCAGGGGAGTGGCTGGCGAAGAAAGGGTCCCTGCCCGCTCCTATCATGCCTTCCGATGTCGCCACTATTGTTTCCACCGCCTGCCTGGCCCATGACATCGGCAATCCGCCCTTCGGCCATTCCGGTGAAGACGCCATTGAAACCGCCCTGAAACGGCACGGCCTGGAGCTGCCTTTTGAAGGGAATGCCCAGGGATTCCGCATCCTGACACGTACAGGAGATCCGATGGAGGGCAACGGCCTGAAACTGACGGCGGCTGTTTTGGGCGCCTTTATGAAATATCCCTGTACGCAATCTTATTCCTCCGCCGTCAAGAAAGGCAGCATAGTTGCGGCCAACAAGCTTGAATGCAAGAAATTCGGCATCGGGGAACAGGAAAGGGAAGCTGCTTCTTTCATGGCTGGACATCTGGGGTTGATTCCGCGTTCCACACCTGATGCAGCACATCTTTGCTGGAGCCGCCATCCCTTGGCGTATTTGATGGAAGCTGCGGATGATATCTGTTACCGCATTGCGGATATTGAGGACGGGTATTTTTCCGGACTTCTGGATTTTGCTTCCACCAAGGATTTGTTCAGCCCTTTCCTGACGGAATCCCAGCTCTGTTATGTCCGGGAACTGGAAGCAAAAGAGGAAAAAGATTCCTGCATCCATTATATGCGCGCGCTCGCCATCGGCAAAAGCATTCAGTCCGCCGTGGACAGTTTCGTGAACCACGAGGAAGACCTGCTGCAAGGAAGGTTGGAACAATCCCTGATAGACAGCTCGGAACTGGCCGCCCCGCTGAACGGCTTGTACCAGTACGCCATCAAGAATGTGTACCAGGCCAGGGAGGTTATTGAAGTGGAAGCCATGGGTTATAAGGTACTGGGAGAATTGATCGACTTCTTTATGGAATGGGTGAACCATCCATCCTCCGGCCAATCCCAAAAAATCGCCATCATGCTTCAGGGTACCGGCGTACCCCGGAACAACGGCGGGAAGGCTGCACGCCTGGCGCACATGCTTGATTATATTTCCGGAATGACGGATTCCTTTGCCCTGGAAACTTACCGGAAGTTGACCGGAATTCTGTAATTTCCGCTTCCTCTTTTTCCGGAGGCCAGAAGCATCCTCAAAACTGCAAATCCACCTTTCTATTTTCCTGGTTTCTCCTGACGGTTACGGTTAATTTACCGGAAGACGGCAGCAGGCGTTCGAGCTTTTCCACTCCATCCACCTTATTCCCGCCCGCCATCAGAAGAACGTCGCCGGGCAGAATGCCGGCAGAGGAACAAGGGCCGTCCTTCTGCACCTTGACAATAACCAGCGCCCGGCCCAGATCCTCCGGCATCAGCCCAAAGACAGACAAATCCCCTTCGCCCTCCGCTATCCTCACTTCCGCCCCCAGTTTCTTCACCAGCACCGTTTCCCGTTTCTCCAACCTGTTCCCGGCAACTTCAGGAATATCCGGAGTTCGCGCCAGGGCTTTCAGATGCCGGGAACGCACGCCGAAACGGTCCATGGGAAAATTGCGGAATCCCAGTTTAAGGGCGGGGGAAGAAGCCCGGACGGAAAAATCCCCCAGACCGGGAGCAGAGAACAGGGCATCCCCCTTCAGGGAGTGCCTGTCATTGCCGGATTGCCTGGCCAGTTCGGAGGCGGGTTCCACCCCTTTCATTCCCTTCACATGCACAAAGTTCCTGTCCATCAGTTTTCCCCACGGGGAAAAATCCATGTTGCCGGCAGGACGGTAGCGGTCTTCAAAAATAATGTTATTGTAAAATTCGTCCCCGCTGTTCCTGAACCATACATGCGGGTACAGGGTTTTGTTAACCATAATATTGTTGTAAACCTTGCGGTAAAACCCCTCCCGGAGCTTCAGGCCGGAGGAAAGCATGAGGTTGTTGTAAATAATATAGTTGGAAGAACCGTCGTCCAGGTCCACATCCCATCCGTGATCGCAGCGCCAGCGGTTGTTCCTGATGATATTAGGCTGCCGGATATCCAGCAGGACGACGTCCTTGTCCTGGCTCAGCGCCATCTGGTCCCGGACCCAGAATCTGTCCCGTCCCCAGGAGTTGAACGAACCATGGTCGCTGGTTTCCCTAACGGTATCAAAAACGTCATTGTATTCAATCACATGGCCGCCGAAAGCCCCCTCCCCTATGTTGATACCCGCCCGGGGAAGTTCGTAGATGGAACAATTTCTGACGGTAATTTCCCGGGCCAGGGATATCTGCACTCCGGCAGTCTGCTTTTCCACCAGCCCCGTCCGGGTGATCAGGCAATCATCCACCATGCAGTTCCTGGGAAATTCATTGTTTCGAGGTCCCGGAACCCTGTCGATTCCCTCCAAGGACATTCCTTTGGCTTCCCGATAATTCTTCGGTCCCCGGTAGCAGGAACGGTCCCCCACAAACGCTACGCCGTTGGAACCTATGTCATGGATATAACAGGACCGCACCAGAAGATTTTCATTATTCCCGTCCACAAAAACGGCTGTTCCACCCAACCTGGCAAATTCGCAGGAGAGAATGCGGCACCCCTCCGTTCCCCGCAAGAGTACGGCTCCGCTTCTGAAAATGGTCCAGTCACTTCTCAGCAGGGGCTCCCGGTTTTCCATGAAGGTTCGCCGCGTTCCAGTCAGCACCAGATCCCGGAGTGTCACGTTCCTGACGGGGGATGAGCCTTCCCCCTGGATTTTGACCAGTTCTTCCAGGCCGCCGGCTTCTAGTCTGGCTGCAGCCAGGTCCGTTCCCTGTTCCGGATACAGGTAAAGGATATGTTCCTTTCTGTCCAGATACCATTCTCCGGGAGCATCCAGTTCCTCAAAAACATTCTCTACAAATTTATATTTTTCGTGCGGCGGAGAGGGACGGTTATTCTGCCAGCCCCCCTGCTTGACCAGTGTATTTCCATTCTTCCCCGCAATGCGGAAGTGCATGTCTCCCCACATGCGATGATGAAGGGCATGCAGATACGCACCCGCCGGATTTTTCCAGCGGGCTACCCGTTCCGGAGCGTCCGCGTCCGGGGCCGTTCCCTGGAAAATGCGTTCTCCGGGAGTTGCGTTGGGATACCTGGCCATGTGCATGGGTTTGCCGTTGACCAATAATACGTCCATTTCCAGTCCGGAGGGCACGGAAGTTCTCATGATCCCATCACGGAAGGGCTTCCAGTCCGCAACAAAGGGCTGAGCACCGCTCAATACCGCCTTATGCGGATTCTTGGCACGAATAGTCAGACCGGAATGAACCGGACGCAGGAGCAGCGGTTCCTCCAGGTGATAAATACCGTCGGCCAGGATAATCTGGCAGCCTTTTCCGTAATGCCCTTGCCCGGCCTTCCGCACAGCGGCCTCCACGGAACGCATCGGAAATTCTTCCGTCCCCGCATGAGCGTCATCTCCGTCAGGAGAAACAAATATATCCGCTCCCAGGCTCCAAGAAGCGCAGCAAAGCATCCACAAAATAAAAATAAAACCATTCATGTCGTTCTTTGTGAAAAGACCGCCGCCAGAAAACGGGCAGCCTGAAAAAACCGCCGTTTTCCCAACACCTGCACTTAACCATGAAGCGGTCTATTTTGTTAAAGGATACGCATTTCCATGATTTTCCTTTCATTCTGCCCGTCATTATTTTCATCAGCCGCATCAACACAGCTTTCCCCTCTTCTTCCACGTAATAAAAAAGCTGCCCCGCACGGGGCAGCTGTCGTCAACTTCATGAATACGAATTTCTCCGCTATTTCATGAAGCCGTTAAAAGCAGAAATTGGTTTCTATGTTTTTCAAGCGTTCCCTGACGGCTTCCGGCACGGCGGATTTTTCCTCCTGCGTATTGTAGGGGCCGGAATACAGAACCTTTCCCGCAGAGTCCGTCACATGAACTGTGGTTCCCGTCCGGGAATTGGAAGAAACCACGATAGTCCCGTTGGCATCCGACATCCGGACGGAAGACATGCTCTGGCCCCCTCCGGAAACCTTGCCCATGGGAGGCATGGGCATTTGATGAAGTCCCTGCAAGCTCCGGAGCATCTGCGCCGCGCCGGGAGTCAGGTTCATCCGGCCGATGATGTCGTCCATCCGGTAATCATCCATGGCGGAATCCTTCAAAAACTCATCCATCATCTGCTGCATATCCAGAATACGCTGGGGGAGATTAGGCCGTGCAGCCATTCCGGAAAAAGGCGCCGTCTGACGCCGGACGGAAGGAACTGCGCGGGGCTGCGTGCGGGGATCCCCCTGGGCCGCCAGTATTTCTTCAGCGGAAAGCGTTCCCCCATCCAGGGTAATTTCAACAGTCTCCCTCTTTCCTTTCCGGTAAAATACAGCCGTAATCCTGTCTCCAGGCACTTTTTCAGACAGGGCTTCCGTCACAGACTGCGGACCGGAAAGGGAGACATCCCCCAGCTTGACCATGACGTCATTTTCCTGGAGCCCGGCCTTGGCGGCGGGGCTGTCCGGCATCACTTTGGTCACCAGCACTCCGGGGAATCCGCTAAGCTCCAGCTGCGCAACGAGCGCTTGAGGCACCGTGCCCGGAACAATTCCCAGTCTGGCCGGTTTGGAAGAGGGGAGCGGCTTCACCTGATGCGCGTACGGCGTCAGAGGAGGCGGCTGAAGGTTGTCCGTACTTCCTGCGGGCCGGTCAATGGAATATCCGGAGCCCGAACCTACCAGCAATCCCAATGTCAGAAAGATACAGGTTTTCATATCCATGTGAGATAATATACAGCATCTGTCCATACAATGTTCAAAATTTGTGCATTTTTTTCGCCGCTTCCGGGACGGCATCCTTCGCCGCAGAACACCGGAAAACGCTAGGCATCTTTCCTGCCTGCCAAGGAAAGCCGCAATGCCGCAGCAGATCGCACAATTCCGGCGATATTCATGCACCGCAATTTTTAATATTCCTTTTCAGGAAGAATTTTGCGGATAACGGCGGGAGCAATCACAGGCACGCGCTCATCCCCTCCCTGCAATTCAAAAAGGGTGGGCGTCCGGAGCAACTCCCGCTTTTCACCGGGAATCACAGGAGTTTCAGCCTTTTCCGAGGGAACTTCCCCGGCATTTCCGGCTGCCACCGTCCCTACGGGCGCCACCAGAGCATGTTGAACCAGCATGACGGCCCCCACAACGGCAGCCGCGGAAATGCCGGAAATACAGGCACAACGCCGCCACAGGGGGATGTTCAGCGCTTTTTCCCGTTTTTCATCACTGGCGCAATTCATGGCTTGCGCCATTTTACAGACGGAAAATTCCAACATGGAAGAAGCGGAAAGCCTTTTCAACCGGGTTTCCATCTCATGTTCGGATTCCGCACACATCAGGGCACAGCATTGTTCCCTGAACAGGACTTTTGCCGGAGAGGGCCGAAAACGTTTCAAAAGGGATTCCATCTCATGAATTTCATCATCGGAGATTTCATCACGCCGGAAACGGCTCTCCAAAGGGAAGATTTCCTCACACTTTCCGGCCAGCCGGGAAATCAGTTCATCAGATACGGGAAGGGGCTGCAGGACGGCAGTACCGCCGTCTTCCTCCCCTGCGGCGGATGATGTTGTTTCATGGTTCATAAGGGTAGAGCGGCATTAGAATTGATTCTTTTTATTTCTCAAAGCCCTGCGGAGCAAGTCAATACCGTAACGGTACCGGCTCGCCGCCGTATTCTGCGAAATTTCCAGCGTTTCCGCAATTTGCTGAAAAGTTTGTTCCCCCCATATTTTCAAGACAATGACCTCGGAGAATTTGGAAGGGAGCTTCCTGAGCTGCATTTCCATGAACTGTTTGAGTTCCTCATCTGCCGCAGCACTGGAAAACCAGGGGTCCGTATAAACATCTTCGTCCCGTTCAGAGGCGCAGGCTTCATCCTCCCTTTTCTGGCGACGGTCGGATTTGCGGCCATAATCCACCGCCAGACGCCGGATGGAGGCAAAGACATAGGAAAGCCACGCCTCCTGCCCACCCACAAATTCCCCGGAAGCCTCCTTGCGAGCCAAACGCACCAGGGCATCCTGAAGTATATCCTCCGCATCTTCCGGTGAGCGGGACTGCTGGCGTGCAAACAGAAGCAGCTGGGAAGCATGTTCCCGCAGCCACTCATCCCAACTCAGCAAATGGCTGCTTTCTTCATCAACCTCCTCATTCCTGACGTAAGCCGGCGTATTCATTTCTGCATCCGTACATTCGGTTCCTTCATCAGCCATAGCGCAACAGCCCTGTTTTTTTGTTTAAAATAAAAAACGGAAAGGCATGGCCCTCCCCCTTCGACGGAAGACGGCCATGCCTTTCGGAACAATTTTTACTTCTCCTGATTGATATGTTTCCGCATATTGTCAATCCACGGTTCCAGTTTTTTGGCGGCTTGAGACTCCGGATCGGCATCACGGGCAATTTCCAGGTATTCCAAAGCTTTGGGCAAATTACGTTCCAAGGTATATCCATCACTGATATATTTGGCGATCTTCAGGCGGATGGGAGGAAGCGTATCCTTTTTTTCCAACATCTGCAATGCTTCCTCCCGGCCGGCGCGCGTTTCTTCTGCGGAGAGCCTCCCCGAATATTTTTGGCAGAACTGTTCCCACATAAGCCGCTGCTTCTCCATGGCTGCGGCTTTTTCAGACTTCTTTGCAAAACCGTATTTGTCCTCCGGGTCCAGAGCGGAAATTTCTGCAATCAACCCCTTCTGGAAAGGCTGCAAATCTTCCGGAAGCACGTTCAAGGCCTTAACCAGTTGCTCCAGTTTTTCCTTTCCTTTCAATGGTTGGGCCGCCGCTACGGCCTCTTTCAACTTCCTCCTCGTTTCTCCGGCAGCCTCCAGTTTTTTCAGATATTCCTCCGGAGTTCTGGTGGCACCCACTATTTTAGCGTAGGGAGCGCCATTTCCTTCCATCAACAGAACGGATGGGAACGAGGAAACGCCATAACGCCGCATCAGCTCTTCATGGAATTTTAACTGTTCCGGCGGCATTTTCCCGGCAGCCTTGGGGAAATCCAGTTCCAGCAGCACGAATTGATGATCCGCCGCATATTTGGCGAACGCATCCGTGTCAAAAATATTTTTGCGCAGGTGAATGCATCCGGGACACCAGTCGGAACCGGTAAAATCAGCCAGCACAGGATGTCCGCCCTTTCCGGCCTTCTCCAGCGCTTTATTCCAATCAGTCTCCCAGGAGGAAGACGCAGAACAAATCAAAGCGGAGGCCAAGGAAAGAACACCAATTGCAGGAAAAAATGAATTTCTCATCTTAACCGTACTATAGCAGGATACCGGGGCTTGTCATTCTTTTTTAAGAGCTGGCCCCCCACGGAACCGCAAGCCCCCCGAAATGCCGGAGAAAAGACGCCTATTGCTGTGAGCGGCGGCGGATATTCTGGCTCAGGCGCATGGCGCAGAAGTCCGGACCGCACATGGAACAGAAATGGGCTTTTTTGGCGTTGGCATGGGGAAGCGTCAGGTCATGGAAGGACCGGGCCTTTTGCGGATCCAGGGAAAGGTTGAACTGATCCTCCCAGCGGAATTCAAACCTGGCCTGGGCCAGGGCATTATCCCTCCATTGCGCGGATGGATGCCCCTTCGCCAGGTCTGCGGCGTGGGCCGCCAGCTTGTAGGCAACCACGCCTTCCCTCACATCCTCCCGGTCAGGAAGCCCCAGATGCTCTTTTCTGGTTACATAGCAAAGCATGGCGCAGCCAAGCTGGCCGATAATCGCCCCTCCGATAGCTCCGGTAATATGGTCGTAACCGGGGGCGATGTCCGTTACCAGCGGCCCCAGCGTGTAAAAGGGCGCTTCCATGCACCATTCCAGCTGCTTGCTCATGTTCTCCCTAATAAGGTGCATGGGAACGTGGCCGGGGCCTTCATTCATGACCTGCACGCCCGCTTTCCACGCGCGCATGGTCAAATCCCCCTGCACTTCCAGCTCCGCCAGCTGGGCGAAGTCGTTGGCGTCCGCCACGGAACCGGGCCGCAGGCCATCCCCGATGGAGACGGCAATATCGTAAGCCGCCAGAATGGAACAAATTTCATCCCAATGGGAATAAAGGAAATTTTCCTGTTCGTGGATCATGCTCCACTGCGCCATGATGGAACCGCCGCGGGAAACGATGCCCGTCATGCGCCGCGCCGTATGGTTCACGAACCTGAGCAGAAGGGCGGCGTGCACCGTCACATAGTCCACGCCCTGGCGGGCCTGTTCAAGCAGGGTATCACGAAAAACCTCCCAACTCAGGTCAGACACCTTTCCTCCCACCTTTTCCAGAGCCTGGTAAATGGGAACAGTACCGATGGGGACAGGGGAGTTTCTTAAAATCCATTCCCTCGTCGCGTGGATATTCTTCCCGGTGGACAGGTCCATAACGGTATCCGCCCCCCAGTGAATGGCCCAGCGCAGCTTTTCCACCTCCTCCTCAATGCTGGATCCCAGCGCGGAGTTGCCTATGTTGGCGTTGATTTTTACCAGGAAATTGCGGCCGATAGCCATCGGCTCACATTCCGGATGATTGATGTTGGCGGGAATCAGCGCACGGCCGGAGGCAATTTCATCCCTGACGAATTCCGGCGTAAAGTAGGCAGGCATGCGGCAGCCGTTCCGGCGTTCCGGGGCATGCTGGTGATCCAGGCGGTCGCGGGCCACCATGCTGGACGGCCCAAATCCCTCCTGCGCCTCCAATTCGGACGGACGCGGCATCATGGTGAGCGTTTCCAGGGCTTCCGCTGCTTCGTCCGGGCGGCTCTTGGCATTCGGATAGCGGTCGTATATCGCCTTGAAAGCCTGTTCCCTGCCCAGATTTTCCCGGATGGCGACAAATTCCATTTCCGGCGTAATGACGCCCTGTTGGGCGTAATAACGCTGTGTCACAGGCGTCTTGCCCGCAGCACGCAGGGTGCGCTCGTGCCCCACATCCTCTTTCACATCCCCGCGGGCCCGTATCCAGGCGGCACGCAGGGAGGGAAGCCCCTCCTCCGCAATTCCCTCATAAGCAGCGTCCCCCCAGGGGCCGGAGCAATCGTACACGCGCACCGGGTCATTAGGGTGGGCGGTGCCGTCGGGCAACAAGGTATCGCCCAAAATGATTTCCCTCATGGGAACCCGAACATCCTGGTACAGACGGCCCGGAACATAAATGCGGCGGGAACCGGGATAAGACAAATTGGAGGTATCGTTCATGGGATGAATGCTGTTCTGTTCCGGCAGGGGAACAGCGGAAACGAAACCTCCCCGAAAAACAGGACAAGCCCGTTCAATCGAACTCTCTGCGGCGGAATTATTCGCATCAGGTTTGAAGGGTTCTGCGGGAACAGCATGCCGTTCCTGCAATCTCAGCCTTTATTTGGGCACCCCTGCCGAACTGGAAAAAGAATAACACGGACTTTCTCTTCATCCAAGCGTTTTCCAGCCCGGCGCGGTGAAACCGGAGCGTCAAAAAGACGGACTCCGTTCCCTCCCGGCAATCAACACGGGGAAGTTTCTCTACCCTCCAGGCGGATTCACGCGTTTTTCCTCCTCCATTTCAGCAGAAAAACGGAGTTGGCGATCACGACGACGGAGCCCGCATTGTGAACCAGCGCGCCAGCCACGGGATTCAGGATGCCGCCCGCCGCCAGGATGATGGCGATGAAGTTCAGGGCCATGGAGAATGTCAGATTGCATTTGATTGTCCCCATCATGCGCCTTGACAGACGGAGCAGATGGGGCAGTTCCCGGATATCGTCATTGACCAGGACAATATCTGCGGCATCCACGGCAATGTCACTTCCTATGCCGCCCATGGCAATTCCCGCATGAGAGGTTTTCAAGGCAAGGGCATCATTGATTCCGTCCCCAACCATGCACACACGGTTCCGCTCTTTCTGGCACGCGTCAATCCAGTTGAATTTGTCCTCCGGCAGGCATTCCGCGCAAACCAGGTCAATCCCCAGTTGTCCGGCGACACGCGCGGCGGCATTCCCATGGTCCCCGGTCAGCAATACGGGAACCACTCCGGCATCCCGTACTTCCCGGATGGTAGCTACGGCATTCTCCCGCAAGGTATCCGACAGGGCGATCAACCCTGCGGCCTGCCGGTCCATTCCTATGAAAATCACGGAGCACCCCTCCTCCTGATACCGTTCCGCCGCACGTCTGGCCTCATCGGACAGCTCCACCCCGTTTTCCCTGAACAATTCCAGGTTGCCGGCCAGAAGTTCCTTTCCCTGCACCACAGCCCGTACTCCCCTGCCGGGAATCATGCGGAATTGTTCCGGTTGGGGAAGTTCCCGCACTGAATCTTTCCGGTAACAGCGGACAATCGCCTTGCCCAGAGGATGTTCAGAACGCAGTTCCGCACAGGCGGCATATCTGTAAAGTTCCTGTTCCGGGAGCTCCGGCAGGAAACTGCGCACGGCCGCCACGCGCGGAGCACCGCAGGTAAGCGTGCCCGTCTTGTCGAAAGTGAGATGGGACACGCAGGACAGGCGTTCCAGGGCATCCCCTTCCCGCACCAGAAAGCCATGCCTGGTGGCGTTCCCGATGGCGGCCATGACCGCCGTGGGAGTTGCCAGCACAAGCGCACAGGGGCAGAATACCACCAGAATGGTAACGGCGCGAATCAATTCGCCCGTGGCCATCCAGGTCCCCCCTGCGGAAACCAGGGCAATGGCAATGATCCAGGTGGCCCAGCGGTCCGCCAGCCTCACGATTTTAGCCTTCCCCGCATCTGCGGATTGGACGAGGCGCACCATGCGCTGGATGGAACTGTCCTTCCCGGTCCTGGCCGCCTTCATGTCAAAGGTTCCGAACTGGTTGACCGTCCCGCTGGAAACCTCATCCCCGGCTTCCTTGTCTCTCGGAAGAGGTTCCCCCGTCATTACGGACTGGTTGACGGAAGTGTGCCCGGAAAGAATAACGCCGTCCGCCGGAATCGTCTCTCCGGGCAATACGCGGAGAATATCCCCGATGCGAACCTCTTCCGCCGGAATAACCTCCTCCCTGGTTCCTTCCACTTTCCGGGCGGTCGCCGGGGTCAAACGGACCAGCCTTTCAATACCCTTCCGGGCCCGGGCCACGGTCAGCTCCTCAAGGAGTTCCCCAAGCTGCATGATAAATGCAACCTCCCCTGCGGCGAAGTCCTCCCCAATGATGACGGAGGCGATCAACGCGATGGAAACAAGCACTCCCGCCTTAATATCCCAGGCCGTCGCCAGGCCAAGAACGGCTTCCAGCACAACTGGAACGCCGCACAGCACAATGGCTATCCATGAAACTTCAAAGGGCAAAGGTTCCATGCCAAGCATGCTCATTAACAGAGCTAATCCGGAAACGGACAACAGTGCGACTTTCCGCCTTGTCCCTCCCCATTCCAGCAATTTTTCCAATCGGTCCAGCATATGATGATTTTTCTTTTTATACCCATACAGGTACGGGCATTTATATACCTATAGGGGTATAGGTTTTCAAGAAAAAAAATATGAGAGCCACCCCCGAACCTGCCGGAAAAAGGCATTAACCCATTGTCCCATTCAAATCATGTTGGCAAACCGCTCAACCGCCTTGGTGAAGCGCGCGATCGTCTCTTCCGGGTCTCCGTGTTCCAGCCCGTCCCGGACACAATGGCTGATGTGCCCCTCCAGTACGACCTGCCCCACCTTATGCAAGGCGGACTTGGCGGCATTGAGCTGCGCAAGAACATCTTCACAGGGAACGTCTTCGTCAATCATCCTGTCGATTGCCTGCACCTGTCCGATAATCTTCTTGAGGCGGCGATGCAAATTTTCGGAATTCATGCATTGTTTCATGGCGGCGTTTCCTGATGCTGCTGAGGGGTACTCGTATTATCAAGTTATCAGGCAGACAGGAAATGCTGTCAAGAACAGAGTCCTCCCCCGGCAGGCGGCTCCGTGCATCTTCCAACGAAAACACCGGACGGTTTTTCATTATTTTCCCCTCTTTTCCTTTTGCCGGGGAACTTTCTTCATTCCTTGCTCTTCTTTCCGCGCGGAGTGTGGTTGGGAGCCTGGGATATCCGAGAGAGGCCAAATCCTTCCTCACAAAATCCGGCACCACCCCGGCTATTCCCCTGACGCGTTTCCTTTCCTCTACAAAAAGATCACATAAATTGGGAGTTAAGTCCTTCCGGTCATGAAAATCGTTTTCAATTACTCCGGCTCCCGCAATGGTATTCCGCTGCCCGTCCACAATAACGTACCATTGAGGAATCCCTGTTTTCCGCTCCATGCATTCCTTCATGCTTTCTTCATAAACTTCTGAGGGAATACCCCATTTGGAACTGAACCAGGAAGAAGCCGAGAAAAGAAATTCGGAATGATTCCTTAAATAAATTAATTAGCCGATATTCCTTTCTTCCATTCTTCCCTGCCCTGACAAGCCCCTTCCGGCCCCTGTCAAATCGGCGGGCATGGAGGGAATCCATCGTGCATCGGGTTCTCTCCTGCAAAGGCGCGAATATTTCCCGGGCTTTGGAAAGAGTAAAACATTTTACTTCCATTCCCTGCGGAAAGAAAAGAAAGACCCGTTTTCATCTAGTCAGCCGTGTAAAAATGGGATAGACCTTTTTCCGGAATGCGCCCTGCCGGCTGCAACCTTTCACCGGAGACGGGGTTTATAAAAGGGAATTTCATGGATGAAGCACAAGACATGCCGCCTGCGGAACCAGACGAAGATGCCAAGCTGATGCTGAGGGTCAGGAATGGCGACGCTTCCGCCATGGAAATGCTGGTCCGCAAACACCAGAATTCCGTATATGCGACGGTGGCCCGTATGCTGAACAACGGTCCGGAGACAGAGGACATCGCCCAGCAGGTATTCATCCGCATCTGGAAGGGAGCCGGGAATTATGAACCTTCCGCACGGTTTACCACATGGATGTTCACCATCCTGCGCAATCTGGTGTTCAATGAAGTGCGCCGCCAGAAGCGCAAGCCCACCACCTCCGCAGACGCCATGGAGGAGGAAGGAGGCATGGCCGTGTTTCTGGAACCTTCCCAGACCCCGGACGAAGCACTGGAACATACGGAACTCCAGCACGCCGTGGACGCGGCAATCGCCGCTCTGCCGGAAAAGGCGCGGCTGGCCGTCCAACTGCGCCGTTTCGAAAACATGCCCTATGAGGAAATAGCCCGGGCGCTGGATATGACGGTTCCCGCTACCAAAAGCCTGCTGTTCCGCGCCAGAAACATGCTGAAGGAGGCTCTTGCTTCCTTTTTATCCTGACAATGGCGTCCTCAAAACAAGTTAAGAACACACCGCCGGCTTTCCCGCCAAAGGGTGGGGAGCCGGTTCCTGGTACAGTTTCCCGTCTTTAGCGGCAAATAACCCGTAGCGCAGCGGCCAAGTCCTTTCACAAAAACACTCGGAAACAAAAAAACGGGCCGTTCTCCAACGAAAACGGCCCGTTGAACATGTTACCGGGAAACGGAATCAGCGCGCATTTTTTGCGTTAAGAACATCCTTATAGGGAATTTTCAGGAAGTTCAGCGCCCCCTGGGATTCGTACAGCACGCCCACATGGTTCTTATCTACCGGCGCCAGGCAGGAATATCCCCAGCCTTTGCGGGCATCATAAAGAAGCCATTTGTCTTCCGGCCATGACCCGGCATCATTCGTAGAAGCTTTCAACGTCATGTGGGAACGTCCGGATGTGGTATTGGGATTGGAAAACAGAACCACTCTGCCCGCGCCCGGAACGCCGTCCACGGCAAGCAGACTGCCCTGGCAGACCGGTTCCTTCAGCTGGGCAGTGCGGTTGGTGGGGTGTTTTTCCCACGTTTGGCCCAGGTCTTTCGTAACGCCCACGATGCGGGAACCGCCCCAGTTGCACCGGGCGTTGATCATGACGGAGCCGTCTTCCAGCTCAATCACCTGGGCTTCCGTCGTCTGCTGGCTGACGCCCGTGCCGCAGTGCCAGGTTTTTCCCCGGTCTTTGGAATAAACAATGGTGGACCACGGCACCCCTTTGCCGTCCCAGTACTGGGCGGCGAAGACCAGCGTGCCGTCTTTCATGCAAATGCCATTGCCGGGTCCATTAAATAAAATGCGCCAATCCTTGTTCTTGGTTTGTTCCGTGATATTGATCGGACTGGACCAGGTCAGGCCGTCGTCATCGCTGTAGGCCAGCACCAGCTGTCCACAGGCCTCCGGAGAATTGTCTCCGGACTTGCTGCCCCAGATGGAATGCCTGTGGCTCCATATGGCGGCCACCCAGATGCGCCCCGTCTTTTCATCCACCAGAATGGCCGGATCCCCTACGCCCCTGGTAGCCCCCAGAGAGGGGTCAATCTTGGAATCATCAATGGCGATTTTGACATCAGACCAGGTGCGGCCTCCGTCCGTAGAGCGGCTTACGCCCACATCAATGTTGGCCGGAAGGTCTCCGGAATGGTTGTACCGGATATCGTACACGGCCAGCAGGGTTCCCTTCCTGGAACGGGCCAGACCGGGAATACGGTAGAATTTTGATTTGAAATCCCCATGCCTGACTACGGCCACGCCGATGCGCTGCGCCACGGGAGTCGCATTGGCAACCCTCACCGGTTTATTGCCCGCCACAACGCTGGCCGGACGCACCACCACCCTGCCGTCCAGGGAGGCTCCTTCTTTCATCGTCACGCAAGCCCACAGGTAATTGTCTCCGGGCTCCAGCTCCATTTTCCCCTTCACAGAAATCTGGGGTCTGGCGGAACCGGCAAGCTTTACTGTACCAAAAACTTGGGAAGAGTCTTTCGGGAACGGCTCTTCCCCATGATGGATGATAGGGGCCTCTTCCCCCCGTATTACAGCCACGGACTCAATGTCGGAAAGCTTCGTCGTACCCGTAAAATCCAGATTGACAGCTGTCAGGAACTGAGGATTAAGGCAGCCGTCCGTCCGGACATTCAGAGAAAGAACGGGGCTGCACGGGATACGCACCATCACCGGGTAAATGGAAGAGGCCATCTCCACCTGCGGATTCACTTTCATGGGAATACAGGGAACAAGAAACAGGTCGTCCAGCTTCATTCCCTTGTTTTCCGGAGAAGTAAGCCTGAACACCAGGGAACGCGTTCCGGAAGGAACACTGGCTTCTATCCTGGTATGAAACCCGCCCGTCCTGATATCCTTGCCGTCATAAATTTTCTTTTCTCCATTCGGCCCTATGGCCACAATGGAAAATTCAAAAGGGGCCTGCCCGGTCCATCGCTCCGCCCAGGCAGAAAGCCGGACTTCCCTGGAAGGCGTATCCTTCAAGTCCAGTTTCAATTCAGCATCCTGTCCGCCGAACATTCGCAGGGAGGCTTCTCCGGATTTTCCCCCTCCTCCGATTTCCGCCACACCGTTCCGGCAGGACATAAGGCCGTATTTGGTGGAAAGCGTTGTAAACTTGCCACGCCTGGCCTGCTCAAAGCTTTCCTTGCCGAGAACGGAGGGAATAGACAGGCCCAGTGCGCACAACAGGCCAAGCCCCATTAATTTATTCAAAGATAAACGCATCGTATTTATGGTGTGTTTCGCGGGATATATACGCCGCCCCCCGCGGCAATCTTGCCCGGAGCAGCGTTATTTGCCGGTCCGTTTCCTAACACACGGCTTTCCGTTGCGTCCAGCCCCGCTTGAACGGCCTGAGGAAAGACCAGTCCTTACTTTCCCGTTTTTCCTCCGGAAAGAGCCGCCGGCTCCACGGAAATCACGGGACGTTCCGGGAAAGAACTGGAATTCCGGTGCATATAATAATGAGCCCAGTGAAGAACCACCTTGTCCCCCGGTTTAAGGGCGGATATCTTCTTCAAAATATCCGCACTCTGCAGGATGGGCTTGTGCGCCGGATTAACGTCAACCATCAGCTGCTCCTGCTTTTCATCGCCGTACTTGCCTGGTTTCCGGTAATCCAGGTACTTGACGATCCGGAAAACGGCGAAATCCCTGGCATGGTCGCACTTGTCCGGGCACAGGGAAGTAAGGAACCTGCATTTCCGATGAATTATTCCCGTAAATTCCGCTTCCGCCACATGATCCGACAACAATTCCCCGGAAGGCAGTTCCGCATCCCCCTGTTCATTTACCCTTCCCGGGGCCGCAATGGGAGAATCTTCAGCCAGAACGCTCCAGAATCCGGCCAGGCCCAGACAGACGGCTAGAATACTCTTCTTCATCTCTTCATTCCTATCCGCCGCGGAAACACAAGTCAAGAAGAAGAAAGAGCTTCTGCGGACACTGACGGAATATCACCATGGAAAAACATCATTTTATTTTTTTTATCAACAGGTTGGATAATTTCTGGACTCTTTTCGGTTTCCAGATTGACGCACCGCCGTCCTTGTGAGAAATTGACAAAAGCAATATGGATAACAACCGTACCTCTACCGTGCCGATCGTTCCCAAACAATACCGGCTGCCGTTCTTCATGCTGGTCTCCTGTTTTGCGCTGTGGGGCCTCCTGAACAACATGACGGACAACCTGGTTCCGGCATTCAGCAAAATATTCATGATCAATGCTTCGGAATCCGCCGGAGTTCAGATTTCCTTCTATGGGGCCTATGCGGTGCTTGCCATTTTCGCCTCCATCCTTCTGGAGGAATTTTCCTATAAGGCGGGCGTCCTCATCGGGCTGGGGCTCTACATGATCGGCGCGCTGTGCTACATTCCCGCCGCCATCGGGCAAAGTTTCGATATCTATCTGATGGCTATCTTCGTGCTGGCCGGAGGCCTCTCCATTTTGGAGACCACCTGCAACCCCTTCGTTCTCTCCATGGGGTCCCAGGAAACGAGCGTCCGCCGTCTGAACTTCGCCCAGGCCTTCAATCCCATAGGCTCCCTGACAGGTATTTTCCTGGCCAAATATTTCATTCTGGCACACTTGAACGATGCGGACATGGACACCCGCAAAGCCATGGACCCGGAACAACTGAACGCCATTGTCAGCGATGAACTTTTCTGGGTATGCGTTCCTTATGTGGGCCTGGTAGCCATCGCCGCCGTCATCTGGTTCTTTTTCTGCCGTTACAAATCCGACGATGAAAACGTACCCACCCGGGAAAACACACAGCCCCTTTCCTCTAAACTCGGCCGCCTGGGACTCTGCATCGCCCTGATTCTCATCCCCTTCCTGTTCCAGTACTATTCCGCTTTCGAATTCAGCATGGTGCAGCAAATCCTGATTATGATGATCGGGCCCATCGCCTTCCTGCTCATCATGCCGGACTACCGCTGCCAGCTTATGAAACTGGTGAAGCTTCCGCGCTACTTCTGCGGCGTGGCAGCCCAGTTTTTCTATGTAGGCGTGCAGATTGCCGTGTGGACGTGGACGATTAAATACATCATGTCCGTCTTCCCCGGAATGCAGGAAGCGGCGGCCTCCAACTACTATATCTTTTCCATCATCCTGTTCATCGCCTGCCGCGCCATCACTACGGCCCTGATGAAAAAATTTAACCCGGCCAACATGATGTCCCTTTTCGCCGTCGCCGGCATTCTCTGCTGCCTGGGCACCATCTATCTGCCCAGGGAAATCTCCGTCTGGACACTGGTCGGAATCTCCGGCTGCATGTCCCTGATGTTCCCCACTATTTACGGCATCGCCCTGCGCGGACTGGGGTCTGAAGTGAAACTGGGAGCTGCGGGCCTTATCATGGCCATTCTGGGCGGCGCAGTCATTACCCCGTACATGGGTTCCTGGATAGACAACACCACAGTAAAAAACCAGGTGGCCTATTTTGAATCCATCAACCGTCCTCTGATCGCGCAGGCGGAAGCTGCGGACGCTCGGAAATCCTTATCTGGAGCCATGCTGGCGCTGTACAGGATGTCAGAAGCCAGCCCTGCGGACGGAGAAGAACAAGCTAGGGCCGCCGGCAAATTCCAGAAAAACCTGGAAACCTTCTTTACCCTCCCCTCCTTGGAAGGGGACGCTTTTGAGCAGGCGGCCAAATCCCTGCCCGGCTGCTCCTCCCTCAAGCCTAGGGAACTGGCCGTTTTCAAAGCCAATCTGGAACGCCTCCCCGCTCCTGCCGGAAGAGAACAGCAAATTCAGCAATTCTCCCTGATTCCGGCGCTCTCCACGTTATCCGGAAACCAGGCGGAAGTGCTGGACAACCTCATCGCCCTGCCCCTGGACATGAAGCAATTCCAGACGGCCCAGGAAAACTTCGTGGAAAAAGCGGTGCGGTCATCCTTCTTTATTCCCATCATCTGCTTTGCCGTGGTATTAATTTACGGCTTCTTCTTCCGCAACACTCATCTGAAAAAGGAAGAGGAAGAAAAGCCTGCCCAGGCATGAACCAGCTTCACATCACCTACGCAAGATATGAAAACAGCATTACCAACCATCGGTATCCGCCCCACGATTGACGGTCGCCGCCTCGGCGTCCGGGAATCCCTGGAAGATCAAACCATGAACATGGCCAAGGCGGCCGCCGCCCTTATTGAGGCCAACATCCGCCACGCCTCCGGAGAACCCGTCAAATGCGTGATTGCGGACACCTGCATCGGCGGCCCGGCGGAAGCCGCCGCCTGCGCGGACAAATTCAAGGCCAACAACGTCGGCGTCTCCCTGGCCGTTACGCCCTGCTGGTGCTACGGCAGTGAAACATTTGACATGGATCCGTTCACTCCCAAGGCCATCTGGGGCTTCAACGGCACGGAACGCCCCGGTGCCGTGTATCTGGCCGCTGCGCTGGCCGGCCTGAACCAGAAAGGATTCCCGGCTTTCTCCATTTACGGAAAAGACGTGCAGGACGCCACGGATACTTCCATCCCGGAAGACGTAGCTGAAAAAATCCTGCGCTTCTGCCGCGCCGGCCTCGCCGTAGCCACCCTCCGCGGAAAAGGCTATCTTTCCATCGGCGGCTGCTCCATGGGCATTGCCGGTTCCATTGTGGACCAGTCTTTCTGGGAAAATTACCTGGGCATCCGCGTACAGGCCGTGGACATGACGGAAGTGCGCCGCCGCATGGACCAGAAAATTTATGACGAAGCGGAATTCGACCTCGCCATGCAATGGGCGGATTCCGTCTTTAAATTCGCCGAGGACAAAAACCGTCCGGACCTGAAGCTGGATGAAGCCGGACGCCGCAAAACCTTCAAGGAAAGCGTGCTGATGGCCATGATCTTCCGCGACATGATGCAGGGCAATCCCAAGCTCAAGAAAATCGACCGCGAAGAAGAATCCCTGGGTTACCAGGCCATTGCCGGCGGCTTCCAGGGCCAGCGCCACTGGACGGACTTCTACCCGAACGGAGACATCGCGGAAACCCTGCTTAACTCCACCTTTGACTGGAACGGCCCACGCGCCCCGCTTCCCTTCGCCACGGAAAATGACTCTCTCAACGGCGCCTGCCTCCTCTTCGGCTATCTGCTGACCGGACAGGCCAATGTCTTCGCGGACGTTCGCACCTACTGGAGCCCGGAAGCCGTAAAGCGCGTCACGGGTTATACGCTGGAAGGCCATGCCAAGGACGGCATCATCCACCTCATCAATTCCGGCTCCGCCGCCCTGGACGGCTGCATGGCCTGCACGGGCAAGGACGGACAGCCCGTCATGAAAAAACACTGGGACGTCACCCCGGACGATGCGAAAACCATGATGGAACAAGCCGTCTGGTGCCCGGCCAACCGGGAATACTTCCGCGGCGGCGGCTACTCCGTCCACTACGTCACCAGGGGCGGCGCTCCCGTCACCATGATGCGCCTGAACATCGTCAAGGGACTCGGCCCCGTCCTCATCGTGGCGGAAGGCTGGTCTGTTGATCTGCCTGCCGAGGTGCACAAGACCCTGGACGAACGTACTGACCCGGGCTGGCCGACCACCTGGTTCGCCCCGCGCCTGACCGGCAAGGGAGCCTTTACGGACGTGTACAGCGTCATGGCCAACATGGGAGCCAACCACGGAGCCTTTACTTACGGCCACATCGGCGCAGACATCCTTACGCTGGCCTCCATGCTGCGCATTCCCGTATACGCCCATAACATTCCGGATGACCAAATCTACCGCCCCTCTGCCTGGGGTCTCCACGGTACGGCGGATCCGGAAGGAGCTGATTTCCGGGCCTGCGCCAACTACGGGCCATTATACGGAAAATACTGAAAACGAAAGGCAACAGTTAATAGGTAATAGTAAACAGCTTCGGATAAAACATGGCAGAAAGCCCCGTTTCCGCGAAAAGCTTTTCTTTCGCGGTCCGCATTATTCAATGATGAAGGCACTTGAAAAAGCAGGACGTCGAGCGGGAATTGCTCAGCCAGCTCCTACGTTCCGGTGCGGGCATTGCCGCCAATTTATCCGAAGCTGTTTACGGGAGCCGCAGAAGGGACTTCTTTTCCAACCCCCACATCGCCCTGAAGGAATATTCCGGGACGCATGCACGGCCTAAACTGCTGCGCGCCACGGGAAGCCTGACGGAAACGGAATCTTCCTCTGTCAACCAGGACAGCACAGAAATCCCTAAAATGCTCATTTCTATTAACAAACCAACTCAACAAGCTCAGCCGGATTCCTATTAACTTTTCACTATTAAATCTTAACTCATGTACTCCCTCTGCTTGGACTGCGGCGCGACTAATGTGCGCGCCATGGTTGTGGATAAACAAGGCGCCATTGTGGGGAAGGCCTCACAGCCGAACGCCACGCTGCCCGGTGAGGAAAATCCGGAATTTCACGTCTGGGACGCCGACCGGATTTTCAGACAGCTCTCCGAATGTGCCGTGAAGGCCCTGGAAGGGCTAAATGCGGAACAGGTGACGGCCGTCACGATTACCACCTTCGGCGTGGACGGCACGCTGGTGGATGACGCCGGCAACCTGCTCTATCCTGTCATATCCTGGAAATGCCCCCGCACGGCGGAGGTCATGAAAAACATCGGCAAATATATCTCCCAGGAGGAACTTAACCGTATCTCCGGCGTGGGGGCCTTTGCTTTCAACACCATTTACAAACTCGTCTGGCTCAGGGAAAACCACCCGGAACTTCTGGAAAAAGCCCATGCGTGGCTCTTCATCTCCAACCTGCTGGCCTACAAGCTCACCGGCATCATGGCGACAGACCGGACCATGGCAGGGACCTCCCAGCTCACGGATCTGGAAACGGGAGATTTTTCCGAATTCATTTTGAACTGCCTCGGTTTGAGCCGCGGCCTCTTCCCCCCCATCGTGGATGCAGGGGAAACCATTGGCCTCCTTACGCCGGAAGCGGCAGACGCGATGAATCTCCCGGCCCTGGCGGGCATTCCCGTTATCTCCGCCGGGCACGACACCCAGTTCGCCATTTTCGGTTCCGGAGCAGACAAGAACCAGCCCGTCCTTTCCTCCGGAACATGGGAAATCCTGATGGCGCGCTCCGCACAGGCCAGGCTGGCCCGGGAAGATTATGAGGACGGCGCCACGGCGGAATTCGACGCGGAATCCGGCCTTCTTAACCCCGGGCTCCAATGGCTGGGCTCCGGCATTATCGAATGGGTGAAAGCAGCCTGCTTTCACGGGGAATCCTATGACACCATGGATGCGGAAGCGGCCGCCGTCCCACCCGGCTGCGACGGCGTGACAATGGTTCCGGACTTCCTGGCCTCCGGAGACCGGAAAGGCTCCATCAACGGACTGGTGCTGGGAAGAACACGCGGCCATATCTACCGCGCCGCCATGGAGGCTCTCACCTGGCGGCTGAAATCCCGCCTGCGCCGTTTGGAATCCGTGGGCGGCTTCAAAAGCGAATTCCTCATCCTAGTGGGCGGAGGCGCCAGAAACAGAGTTTGGACCCAGATGAGGGCGGACATTCTCCGTATTCCCGTCAAAGTCTCTGAAGTGTCAGAAAGTACGGTATTGGGCGCATCCATGTTTGCCTTTGCGGGCGCCGGGGTGTACTCTACGCCGGAGCAGGCCCGGGCCGCCTTCGGCATCACCTACCGGACATATATGCCGGGTTCCCAGGAAGCCGCCTACGAAAAGTTCAACCAATAACACGCTACTAAATATGTCAGAAGACTGGTCAATCTCCCCTCCCCTGCCGGACAAAGTGTTCCCATGGGAAAAATACAACCCCGTCACGCGGGAGGAAGTGAACGAATTCTTCCATTCCCCGGAAATTCTGGTCATCAAGGAACGCATGTGCGACATAGGGCGCCGCCTGTGGAACCGGGAATATGTGGACGGCAACGGGGGCAACATCTCCGTGCGCGTGGCTCAGAACCTGCTGCTCTGCTCCCCCACCCTGTGTTCCAAAGGCTTCATGACTGTGGAAGACATCTGCATGGTGGACATGGACGCGCGCCAGAAAGCGGGCATCCGCCCCTCCACCAGCGAGGTGAAAACGCACATTGCCATGATGAAATCCGTGGGCGTTAATGCCTGCATCCATGCCCATCCCCCGCACTGCAATGCCTTCCTGTTTGCCGGGCAGGTTCCCCCCTCCGGCATCAATCCGGAAGCGGATATCTTCCTGGGGCACATCCCGCTGGCCCCTTACGGAACGCCCGGCTCTCTGGAAACGGCCCGGGCCGTGGCGGAAGCAGCCAGACAATCCACCGTCGTTTTCATGGAAAACCACGGAGTCATTACCGGAGCACGTGACGTGGAAGAAGCGGAATGGTTCATGGAAAATGCGGATGCCTACTGCCGCATGGTGCTGATGGCCGGCCTGCACAAAGCACCTCTGAACCAGGTGGGGCCGGAAGGCGTGGCGGACTTCCTTGCCATTCGCAAATCCATCGGTTACGCCGTGCCGGACAACCAGCCCCTGTACAACACGGAAACCTACGCCGGGTACAAACTGGGAAAATCCGGAAAATAACGGAATTCACCGTTCTTCATTGGGGCGCCGTCGCATGCCGGGCGCCCTTTTTTGCGGCTTCCTCTCTGCTCCTTTCTTTCATAGGGTTCACACACGGACCAAATCGGGCTCCCTTCCTTTCCCATGGACTGTTTTGCCCGTCTCTCCTGCTATCTGCTTTACAGAATGGCCTCCTTATTTCCGAATCCATTGATTCCCATGATCCCCGGAAAAAGGAAAATACAGATTTTCAAAAAAAATTATCCGTATATTTCCCAAATGAGAACATACCCCCCTGCAGCCCGGAAACAAAATTGAAATATAATATCCCCTCATAGAGAGAAAAAATAACTAAGGGAATAAACGGTTCCACATAACTATGCAGGGGTTTCCTGACTTGTAAAAAACGGGATGTTGATAATCGCATTTCGAATCCGCTGTCAATCCTATTATTTTAGTAGGAAATATATTTTTTCATGCCGCCATGGAAACCGTATGATTTACATGAACGAAAATATATTGATGATAAAATAATTGTATTTCTTTTTCATGGCTCTCCGGCTACTGGCTGCCGCTGTTCTTCGGGGGAATGACGCGCGCCTGCCGTTTCCGGCAGGAACTATTTTGGAATAAGCGGGATATTTTCTAAAACTTTCTCTGTCAACGCGCCATTTAAACAGCGGATTCGAAATCCGTTACTTAGCGGCCTTCCCAATATTAACAATTCTTATTAAAAGATATGAGACTTACTCTTCCATGGCCGTTGCGCCGTTTTCTGCTGGGGGCGCTTCTGTGTTCCGTAACGATGGCGAGCGCCGCTTCCGGGGCGGAGTTCGTGGTGGACGCCTCCCAGGCAACCGACCCGTCCGGGAACGTGTACCGCACGCTTCAGGAATTGTCCTCTTCCGGGGCGCTGTCTTCCGGGGATACCGTTATCCTGTGCAATGATGATTCTTCTCTGACCTCAGCCCTGAAGGTAGCTGTCCATTTCCGTTCCAATGATCCGGAGGTGTCCCGCACCATTGACCTGGCCGGGCTGAGTTCGTCAGGTTTATATGATTATTCCCAATTTCCCACAGGAGAAAAATTGGAACTGAATTCCATCATCCTGTGTAATGCGAACACAGGAGTTTTCTTTATATCAACCAAATTAACGTCAATTTCTTCTGAGTACGGGGTAGTATTCGACTCCAATACTTCGGGGTATATTTATGGCGGGGCTATTTGTAACTTAATATACCCTATCAGCGTTGGAGCTGGAGCCGTGTTTACCGGCAACTATGCTTCCAGTAATTCAGGGAACGCCAGGGGCGGGGTATTTATCACAGCAACAATCGTGGTACTTTCACCATAGGGCCCAACCCCAGTTTCATCAAAAATTTTGTTTACTCCGGAAGTGCTGATGCTTATGGCGGTGTGATTTACAGCGATGGGGATATTTCTTTCAGCGATGGAGCTACGTTTATCAACAATTATGCCAAGACTTCCGGGGGAGCCATCACGATGGGAGGGAAATGCGACCTGCTCGCTCTGACGAAGGACGTGCTTTTCAGCGGCAACATGGTTGGGGGCGTCGTCATCGGCCAGTCCGACGATGGCTTCCCCGTGGTGGAAAACGGCATTGCGAATGCCATTGACATGAACGGTTCTTTGTTTTCTTCACTTTATACGCCCAATCTGACGCTTGCCGCGGAAGAGGGGATCGTCTTCAGCGGCGAACTCTACCAGGGAGAAGATACGCATCTTGCCGCCAGCCGGTACAACAACTTCTGCGCGGATACCACCCTCTATGGCGGCGTCCTCCTGCTGGAACACGATGTTGTCTTCGGCAGGAATCCTGAGGAAATAATGGATAAACGATACAACTCCTCCCTGACGGTGGAAAAGGGTGTGCTGGAAATCACCGGAGGAAGCACGGCCAACGCCTCCAGCTTCACCCTCTCCGGCCCTGGCGCCGTCCTGCGCCCCGGGGAGAGCGCCTTCATCAACACCCACAACGCCGACCTCTCCCACGGCTTCACCTTCGATATGCGCTACCAGCTCCAGGCCGGGCCGGCCTTCGGCCCGGGCCTGATGCTCTCCGCTCTGGAAACCTTCACGGCCGGGGGATACATCGGCGTGGCGGACACGGAAGCCAACGCTCCCTGGTTCTACGCGGACCGCTCCTGGAAGCAGGACCGCGTCTTCCACGTGCTGACGGATGTGCAGCACATCCATGAGGAGGACTTTGACGGGGCCGTTACACGGGAACCTGGAGCCACCGGTGGACGGACGCCGACGGAGACGGCTACGCCGAACAGCTCCAGCTGGTCTGGAAGGCGGACGGAACCCCCATCAGCCGCGTTGACCCGGAACTGGCCGGGGAACTGGCCGTCAACTCCCTCTGGAGCTCGGCGTCCAACGCGGCGGCCCTGGGCGGCAATGTCCTCTCCCGTCTGAGCGTGCCGCGCCTGACCGACAGGCATGCCCGCAACCTGTGGGGCATGGGGCTGGGCGACTTCGCCCGGCAGCGCAGCCGGGGAGGCGTGGACGGCTACGACTACAACGGAGGCGGCTACTCCGTGGGGGCGGACAGCGGCATGGGAGGGGAGGACGAGGGCATCTGGGGGATCGCCTTCGGGCAGCTCTGCGGCCATGCCAGAAGCCGGGATTTCCAGGGGCGCAACACGCAGGACACCCGGATGGGCTCCCTGTACTGGGGACGCCTGATGGAAGAAAGCAATAGGGCGTACTGGATCTTCAAGGGAAGCCTCACGTGGGCGGAAACGCGCAACAACATGACCAGCCGCCTGAGCGGGGCGCCGGCCTCCACGGGCAAATGGAACAACGAGACGTGGCTGGCGCAGGCGGAAGTGTCCCGGACGGCGGGCTGTGCGAGAGGGTGGAGGCTGACGCCGTTCGTGAGGATGGAATTCACGTATGGCCGGCAGGACGCCTTCCGGGAACAGGGAGGGTATGGCCGTGACTTCGGAGGGGCGGCGCTGAAGCACCTGTCCATTCCCGTGGGCCTGGAAATAGGCAGGACGGACGAATGGAAGGGGAGGCCGTGGGCGCAGTCGCTGCGCGTGTCCTATGTGGGGGACGTGCTGAGGGACGTGCCGGAAGCAACGGTGTACAGCCCGTACAGCGACATGGGCTGGAGAGGAAGGGCGGTGAGCCCGGAACGGCACGGCCTGCGCGCGGAGTACAACACGTTCCTGCAGTGCAATGAGCGCTGGAGCGTGTACGGGGGCTACGGGCTGGAAGTGAGGGGAAGCTCCTGCTACCACCGCGTGAACGCAGGGGTGTCCAGGAGTTTCTAGAATATTTCTTCAGTAACAACCTGAAGTCATCAAGGAAGTAAGGAGGGGGCGTTTTCCGCGCAGGCCGCGGAAGGCGCCCCCTCTGATTATTTGTGGCTCATCGGAACGATGATGATGTCCTGCCGGCGCCGCATGCGCTCAAATGGAGGTGGAGGGCAGTCAGTCAGACCAGGAAGCCCGGACAATTCTGGACCTGAGTGCCCCGGAGATATTCCTACCAGCTCCGGGTTCCGGTCCGTGAGGCAGAGTGCCGGGGTTCCGAGGGCGTTCCTGCGGCGTAAGCTGCATCCGCATGGCTCTCCTGAGTCATGCCGGGAGGCAGGAAAGGCCTTCGTTTGACGAAGGACAAAGCGTCTCTTTTCATGCTCCTTTTGCCATGCTCTACCTCTTCCGCGTGGAAACCGACGCAGGGGGAACAGGAGCTTTCCCCCCGGAAAACGGAGCGAAATTCCAGGAAACATTGCTCAAAGGCCCCGTTCCCCGCACTTGAAACAGCCCTCCGGCCAACAGGAAAACCGGGGAAGTAATAAACCCCGGCAAACCGCGAAGCCCCAGCTTGAAATCTGAATTGACCTGCAAATCGGAAAGGCGTATCCAGCCTCCCCCCTCCAGAGACATGTTGCTTCCCTGGGCCACGAAATTACTGGTGCGCACATAACCCTTCTCAATGGAAAAATCGCAATCGGCCCTGGATATCTTGTAATTAATCAGATGCCCCAGTCCAGGAATGTAATTAGAGAGGGCTTCCCCCAAAAATCCGAACAGGGGAATTTCCACCAGGTCGCCATGCACCAGGGCAGCCTCCCCCTTCGCCTGAATAGAATTCATATTGCCGCCCTTGGATGAAAACTCAATGGCTCCGTGCACAGTGGCTTTCTCCATTTTTTTGTCATAGGATTTCCCGATAGACGTCAAATTCATGTCCTGGAGGACAAAAGAACCGTTCAGGGCATCCCCATCGTCAATCTGCGCCAGAACGCGGCCCGTGAAGGTTCCGTCCCAGATGGTTCCCATCATCTTGTCCACAACCACCCATTGCGGGGAAATCAACACTTCCCCCTTTGTCCTTCCGAGATCCAGCGTGGTTCCCAGCAGGGGATAGCGCACGCGCCCGGCGGAAGCGTCAAAGCGGATGCGCCCCTTCATCAGCTTCATGTCATCCCCCATCGGAAACATGCCACCGCCGGAAAGCGTTACGGGCCGGGTAAAGACAAACTCCTTCAAAACCCTGGCGGCACTATCAGAAAACATCCGCAGGGTATAGCCGGGATAGGCCTGTCCTTCCAGGCCAAGCACTTCCACCGTATCCTGCACAAAACGGAAATCTATGCTCTTGGCCTTGAGCGTGCATTCCGAAGGACCTCCGGACAATCCGGCGGAAGACAGGTAATTTCCGTTGGAAACCACAGTCGTCACATTGGTCAGCACCAGTTGGTCTGTCACCAGATGGGCATCCGCCCGGGCGGACTTCAAGTCCACCCCCCTGTAGCGCGTGTTGGTTGCAGAAATAGTAGCCTGCAAGTCGTAAGCCTTTTCCAGATTGTACAAACCCAACGTTCCCTGGAAGGAAAACTCTAGGCCGGAATCCTTGCGGAAGACAAAGCGGTTCATGAAAAAGTCGTCATCCTCCATGCTCAACAATTGGTCTATCGTTTGCAGCGGAACTGTGGACTGCCCCATCACAAACATCTGACCGTCCAGAAAACCGTTGGCGAACAATTCAAAGACACCCTTTTCCATTTCCACCCGGCAGTTTTGCACAAAAAGCTGGTTGGGACGGTATTCCGCTTCCACATTCGCCATTTTGACAGGAACCTTGTTCCAGGCAAGATTCTCCGCATGGATGCGTGCTCGGACCAGAGTCGGCTCCACAGGCTTGCCCTCCGGAATATCCAGCCTGCCGTGTACCCATAAAACCGCTTTTTCCGGAAGCTGCAAATGTTCAGGGACAGAAAACCAATTTCCAGCCAGAGTCTCCAGCAGTTCAGGTTTCAGATTAGATTCCAGCGTAAAAACAAGGTCGGTGCCCAGATAGCTTCCTTCCAGCTTCACCCGGCCGTCATCCCGCACCAAATCCAATTGGGTGACATTAACGGAACGGCCAATCAATTCCGCCCTGGCCGCAGCGGAAACGAATTCCACTCCCTGGTAAAAGACATCCGTCACGGAAGCCTCAATCTGGAGGCGGTCCACCTGGAACGGCCCTTTCCAACCCTTTCCCATATCCACGGAACCGTACACCTTCAATTCCGGGTCTCCCCTGATTTCCAGCGCTGGCGGCAGCTTCGCATCCTCCGGGGCAATGGAACGGGCCATCCCCAACATCGCCTTCATTGGCAGCGTGCTGTGAACGTCTATCTTAATCTCTCCGTCCACTCCCATTACCTTGCCGGAAAAGCTGCCTCCGGGATGCCTTATATCCAGATCAGTTACATAAAAATTACCGTTTTCATAACTGAAATCGCAGGAGGCCCTCTGGAATTTTTCCCCAAGCACGGAAAATGCACCCATGGACCCGGAACCTAAAGCATTCAAATGTTCCACGCCCTCCCAATTTTCCGAAAAAACCGCACGACCGGATAGCTGTACATGCGGCTCGCTCAGAAACTTCATTTCCTTCGGCACCAGAGCTTCATCAACAATAGCCACCGCCCAGGAGACCAGCGGAGCCGTACTGCGGACATCCCAGATCAGCGTGCGCTTTTTCAAATCGGCCTGAAGGGAAAGGCTGACGAAACCGGCCGTTTCCGCATCCCGCATGGTAAAGCGTTTGGCCATGATAACGGAATCTGCGTAATCCCCATTGAACAGGAAATCCCTGACCATGATTTTTCCGTACCTGAGAAAAGGCGCCTGCAAATCCATGCCTATGCGCACGCCGCCTTTCGGATCGTCGCTTAAATTGACAATCAGGCGGGGAGGAGATGCATCAGGCCACTTCACCCGGTCCATGTAATTCAGGACCTGATTCAACTGCTCTCTGACGGCGGCCATGTCCTGAGCCGTCAGCGTAAAGTCTCCGGAATCATCCTGACCAATGGGAAATGCCCCCTGGGCCGTCACCCGGATGCCCTGCACAACGGCATCTGCCTTGACGATGTCCACCATGCCGGGCCGCCCCAGATTCAATTCCGCGTTCACCCCCGTTACGGAAAAAACTTTTTCCAGATTCCCCGCATCTACGGGCAGAGTGACGTTCATCCCCTTCACATTCACCCGCTCCGGCACTACTTGTCCTTCTATCAGTTTTTTCCAATTCAGCGCCACATCCGCCTCATGCAGCAGAACTATGGGCCGGCGAATTTCCGGCATGGCCTCCGGATCCAGCAATTCCACATTTTTCAGTGTCACGACGGCACGGGGCCACAAAGTAACTTTCAGCGTCTCTATATGGGAGGGAATGCCCTTTTCCAGAAGAGCCTTCTCCACCCGCTGCACAACGAAGGATGGCACCCCCCAGATGGAGATGTAGCATATGCAGCCCAGCAGCAACGCCCCCAGCAAAATAATCACCGTGGGAATCAGTCCCTTGATCCATCTCATAAATGTCCGCTGAGCCATAAGCCTTGTCTTCTTTGCACGGGTACTGCAACACGCTACCCTAAAAGAAGAGACATTGCACCACCAATTTGTGTTGCCGATTTGTTTTACGGTTCTGGAAATAATGTCACTCGCCTTGAACAACCCCGAGTTGCAGCCGGTCAAACATTCTGCAGGCGGAAAACCGCTCCCACTCCCCCTATCAATTATGAACATTACCATTCACCGTGCATCCTCCCGTGGACATGCCAACCACGGATGGCTGGATACATACCACACATTCAGCTTCGCCAATTATTTCAACCCGGAACGCATGCAATTCGGAGCTCTGCGCGTGCTCAACGACGACAAGGTTCTCCCGGAAGAAGGATTCGGCACCCATCCGCACAAAAATATGGAAGTGGTTTCCATCCCCCTGAAAGGAGAACTCCGCCACGGGGACAGCCTGAACAACAGCCATACCATCACGCGCGGAGAAATCCAGGTGATGAGCGCCGGAACGGGCATCCAGCACAGCGAATTTAACGGCAGCTCCACGGAGCCCCTGGAATTCCTGCAAATATGGATTATTCCGGACAGAGTCAACGCTCCTCCCAGGTACCGGGATTACAACATTGCTCCCCTGCTGAAACACAATGAGATTTCCACCTTCCTGGCTCCGGAAACGGAAATCTCCATCATGCAGCAGGCCTGGTTCTCCTGGGCGGAGCTGAACCGCGGCGTGGAGCGCGAATACAAATTCAAGTGCCAGAACACGGGGGTGTACGTCTTCGTGATAGACGGAGAAATCAAGATCGGAGACACGGTGCTGCACCGCCGGGACGGAGCCGGCATCACGGATACGGACTCCATCACCATGGAGGCCCTCCAGAATTCGACCGTTCTGCTGATGGAAGTGGCCGTCTGACGATCGGAAAAATGTTCCGGCTTAATGAAGAAAACCACTGGGATCTCCCGTATTTTCAGCTTCCAGCTACAATCACGAATGGCTTAGGATCATCAAAAAGGAAAATTAACAAGGTTTTATCTGGTATCCTTTTTACTGCGTCCCTTGTACAGGAATTCCGTGCTGGAATCCCGTCCCACCGTACGGTCCACAAGATCATTAATTTCCCCTTCCTGATAGCCTGCCATGCGGATGTACTTAATTACTTCCCCCTTTTTTCCAGGGAACAACCGGACAAGAGTAGGCACGAAATCTTCTTCCATCCTCTCAACGGTATTTTTAATCTCCATGTTCCTTCCGTCGTTGGCCACTATTTTGTTATCCAAATTCCTCGCCATCCTTCCGGTCTCCGCTCCAAACGGATCAAGTTTTTCCTCCAGCGTAGTTGCTTTTTCCATGCGTTCGGCAACCGCTTTTTGATAGTTCTGCCGGGCGGCCTTTTCCCGTTCCGGCAGATCATTAACATAGGCGTTACGTACCCTGTGCAACATGCGGGCTGCATAAAGACTGAAAAGATGCGCCAATTCCTTCCTTTTCAGGGGCTGATGGACAGTGAATGAATCCAGATTATTCCGGGCTATTGTGAGAGAAAAATCAAAAACATCTCCCAAAAGCCGTAAATCTATATTGTCGTTAAAGGAAGCCGTTGTTCTGCAATCATCATCCTCAAAAGGAAAAAGAGGCGCGGAGGAAACATAGTAGGCAAGCCAGAAAAACTTCTGTACAGATGCTATATCTTCTGAATGAGGATAACTTTTGAGATACCATTCCCTAGATTTTTTGTAAAATTCTTCGAGCTTGTTTTCCTTGAGCAAGATATTCAAGGCCTTGATATCTTCCGGAACATCCCTTAAGGATTTGATACTACTGGGTTTCTCCAAGGGAACTGGAAAATCTGACCCATGTGAAGAAACCACGATTCCCATGAACAGGGAAAGAAGACAACACTGCATTCTCATAATCTAATTCCGTTAATCCGTTTCTTTAGGTCCCAAATAGTTGTAATGATTCCCGGTACCATCCGAATAAGCCATAGCCGTACATCCGAATTTTGATACTTCTCCACAAACGGCACTTATTCTTCCCGTTTGTGGATTGAGGTTATAATAAAATTTAAAACGTTGTTCGACCATTTCCCCTATTTGCCCCACATCGTCGTTTCCGGAAATTGCTATTGGTCCGCCCCTGCCCTTATGGACGCGCCAGGAGCATTTCCATTTCCACTCCTGTGGCAAAATATGTATTTTCCCCTGAATATCCTGATGGGCAACTGTTCCTTTAAGATGGTCTGCAAATCGATTTGCGTTGTTAACCTCTATTGCATTATCAACTCCGTGACCTGTATGGCCAGGATCCAGAGTTCTTCGAGGGTTGTTGGGATCGGAGCCCAAATCCCGTTCAATGATTTTAATATTTTTAAAGGAGACGTTCGTAGGCTGCAATGTAACAACCAGTTGGGCTGAAGGTTGTGTAGCTCCCCGGTTATTGCAACCTACCTCTGGTGTGCCGACTCCCCTATGTGTGGCGGTCATTCCGGTGGGGAAAAATACGACCATCGAATCTTGCATGGTCACTGTACGGCCTTCGCTCGTTGTGACTTTCAATGTGATGCTGGACTGGTTCTTAAGCTGATCAGGCGTCAAATCTTTTCTGACCGACAATGTAATTTTTGCCGTTCCTTTAAGTTTATCTTCTCCAATTTCTTCCACCAGCTCCTTCCCTGAAACAAACGCCCACGTCAGTTTTTTAATATCTCCCATAGGTTTTCCCGTCAACGTAAGAGTGAAGGATTCTCCTATGCCTATGGAACTTCTCTTTTTATCGTCTTCATTTTCTTCTCCCGTGATATAACAATCAGCGGAATAAAGGGCAGTTTTCGATTCAATGGAGAGCGCTCCCGTGTCCCCATCAGGCAACGGTTCTTCAGCCTGGGAACAAAAACAGCCCAATAGCGTGCCCCCGCCAAACCAAAGAAAGATCAGGCAGTGTAAATATTTCTTGAACAGGGCATCAATAGAGGGAGACATCATACTCAGGAAAGTTTCCCAAAAATAATATTTTCACCATAAACGTCAATAATAAAATGATACTTTCAAATTCCAGAAGTCCATAAAATATATATCTATCCCATGCAGACGCTTGCTTCCTCCTGCAACACATGACAGGGGGCGGCTTTATTTACCAAAACCTTTTCCGGAAGAAGGCTTGCCCGGATTTTTCCTACTGCGCAGGAAGTGGCCCGCTCCCCATGCAAGCTGCACCAGCCCGTAGCACAGGAAACCCAGCACTACGCTGGAAACAATCCAGCCCGTCAGGAACTCCAGGCTTACCATGCCGATGCTCAACCCGTCAAACGGAGCCCAGGACCACTGCTGCACCCCCGTTTTCAGCATCTGCCAGTTTGCCCCGGAGGTGGGAATCCCCACGCTGGAAAAAAGGAACCACCCCAGCCACCACTGGCCCGGAATGGCAAAAAAGGTGAAGCCGGGAGGGGAAAGCCACGCCATCAGAATGGCTACGGGGATATTCCCCTTGCGCCACAGGCAGGCAAACACGCCCCACAGGCTCTGCATGGGCAGCGGGGCAATCGCCGCCGCGGCCCCCCAGCCGGCGCCCGTCGCTACGGACTGCCTGTTCCACGACCAGTAAACAGAATCAAAAACACTGGCGGAAAGGAACTTGCTTGCCCACGATTTTTTGCGCACCTCCGTCAGCAGGTAAAGCCTGACTTTGCGCATCAATTGCCTGTAGCGGTGTTCCATCCGCCGCAGAGTCTCCTATAAACCGGCCTTGAATCAATCGTAAAATGTTCCAGTACGAGGAATGCCGCATTTTTACGCCCGAATGCCTCTCTGCGCTCGGTTTTTCTTGATTCTTCATGCGGTTTCATGAAATACCTGCGTTCACACCTTTTTCCGAATCATGAGCAAGCAACGACTCGATATCCTTCTGGTTTCCCGCAATCTCGTAGAATCCCGGGAGCTGGCCCAGCGGCTCATCATTGCCGGAGAAGTAAGCGTGGGGGGGCATCCCTCCACCAAGCCCGGTCTCAAGGTTAATGAAGACGCGGATATCGCCATCAGAAACCGTCCCCGCTATGTCAGCCGCGGCGGCCTGAAAATGGAAGGAGCCCTGAACGCCTTCCCCGTTTCTGCGGAAGGCAAGGTCTGCCTTGACATTGGGGCTTCCACAGGAGGCTTCACGGACTGCCTGCTCCAGCACGGAGCCGCCAGAGTGCATGCCATAGACGTAGGAACCAACCAGCTCGTCTGGAAACTGCGTCAGGACCCCCGCGTCATTGTGAAGGAAAAATTCAACGCCCGCTACATGACTCCGGAGGATATAGGGGAACAAGTGGATCTGATCGTTTCCGACGTCTCCTTCATCTCTCTGAAAAAAATCCTGCCAGCCGCCTTTCCCCTGCTGAAAAAAGAAGGAGACGCCCTGGTGCTCATCAAGCCCCAGTTTGAACTTCAGCCGGAAGACATAGGCCCCGGCGGCATCGTCCGGGATCCGGCTTTGCACCAGCGGGCGGTGGACTCCATACGCACTTTCGTCACGGAGGAGCTGAACCGTTCCTGGATGGGGTGCGAACCCTCCCCCATCACGGGAACGGACGGCAACCATGAATTTCTGGCATGGCTCAAATAGCTGCAGCCTTTTACTGTCCGGAAAAATCCTTCAGGCACAGTGGAAGGGGTCAACAGTTTCTCACAGACCTGTTGCCATCCCATGATTCCACATCAAAGTCTACCCTGCCTGCCCCTTGATCAAAACTTGAGAATACCGGTATTTTCCGCTGGTAGGGAAACATTCCTCTGATGCACAGGTGACTGGCCGTGTAACCTGATGACAAACCCTACCGGGAACCTCAAAGAAGCAACAACACACCTCAGACGTGATGAAAAGAGACTTTCACCATTCTCATTGAATCCACGTTGAACATTCACCGAGCCACTCCTTTGGGCGACCGGCTCGACGTATGAAATTCAGTCTTCCCTATATACACCCTCCGAACACCGGGTTCCGCATATCCATCCCTGAAACATACTTCCAGCTCATAGTTCTGACCATTGCGAAGACGGTCAAAATACGTCAGCAACAGGTAAGCTTCCTTGATGGGGACTTCATGCTTTTCTCCCGGCTTCAACGTAATGAAGCGTATCAAAGCCGCTACCCGTTCGATTTTATACCCGGCTACATAACAGGCTATTGGATTCTCTATTTTGCCCACTCTGTACCCATATCTTTTCCCTCCCACTTTTTCCCATATTTCGATATGGATATTAGGGCCGTCATCTTTGAGGGGATAGAAGTCATCAAACAGGCGCACGGTCTTTTCGCCCTTGTTCGTGAACACCAGTTTAAAGTCAGGGAACGTCTCTCTTGCGTCAAACCGGGTCTTTTCCATCACCACGGAGCATTCCACTCCGTTGTCGGCCATGTCCCCCCATGCCGCAGCATGGAGGGACAGGCTTGCCAGAAGTACTAAAAACTGGAGGATTTTCTTCATCACAGCATCATCCCCAGGAAACAATCCTTACCCTGCTGATTATAGTAGCGCGTTTCGAGTTCACAAGAACATTGTTTCCAGCCTTCCAGATCGACTTCATCCAGGCACACCGGAATCGTGACACTGTATTCCTGACCGGGGGCAAGTTCCCGGTAGTTCAAGGGTCGCAGAAAAGTCATTTTCCCCAATTCAGAGTTCAGAATGCGGGAATCCTCCCGTTCTGTCCTCAACACCGTCAGAAAGAAATAATCGGCTGTTTCGTCATTGATTTCGTCCGGAATCCGGACAGGCTCGTTTCCTTCGTTGCGGAAGCGGACTGTGATTCTGCCTTCCCTGAACCGGGAGGTATCCGCAATGGAGAGGGTCAAGGGAGCCGGTTCCTCCGCAGCAGCCACGCTGCGGGCATACATGCCGTTGACAGGCGGAAGGAAACAGGGCGGTTCAATCGTTCCCGGTTCCGTGACTTCATCAGGTACTCTGCTCCATCCATTGGCCTTTGCCTGGGCAATAATCTTCCGGGTCGCCTCATTCAGAACTTTTTGTCCGGCACAGTAGGGACGATCATTGGCATCATCCGGTAACAATTCAATATAGTGCTTAACAGCGGTCAAGTAGGTGGTTGTCCAATTAAGAACGGACTTCCTCATTTCTGCCAAGGCATCATCCATTTTCGGAAATTTTTCGCAGGAAACAGGTTTTAATTCGATCGAATCCTGTATTCTCAAATTGTCCCAGTAGAATTTGAAGGCATCATTGTATTGACGGCGATGGTGTTCTTCGTGAGCGAGGGAAGCTTCCGACGTGTGCCATATTCCAACTTCTGCACGAGATTGATAACCGTTCATTACAGTGACCGCTTCGATGGCTTCATCTTCGGTAACGGGAGGGTTTTTGAGGGCGTCTCTATAAGTTCCCGTGAGCACAAGAATCGTGGAACCGGCAGAAACTTGTTGGACGCGCGGGTTCCATCGCTCAAGCACTTCATCCTTACAAGCCGTTATGATGATTTGCGGGATGATGAATTTCGTTTTGCAAGCGCCAATACCTTTTTTGATAACGGGTGCAGGTTCTTCGAGCGTCACCTCCACTTTCTTGGACTCTTCACAGGTAATGGTGGATTCCTTCTCAATCGTCCACAATTTGATTTTGGGGGACGGTGAGAATTCGCGCTTCATTGTCGAGTTCCCTTCGTACTTCCCTTCCTTAATGGGTTCTTTGTCCATCGTGACGTTAAACGCGGCAGCGTTGTTGCTGACGGGGGTGTAGGCATTATTCGTGTAAGATAAGGCCACCTTGTAATAGCCCGCTTTCAGGTACCTGATACCAGTTGCCAGATTCAGCTTGCCGTTGGTCGGTGTCCCATCCTTCTCACAAAGTTCCTCGCCCGCAATGGAGATACTGCCTGTGTCGTCAGCCTCCACGCCGAAATAATACAGGCCGTCTTCCTCGACCTTGATGAACATTTCCGGCGCTCCGGCGCAAGTGGCGTGTTCGCACTCCGACCCGTCAAAGTTGAACGTCATCGCATCGACTCCGAGCTTCTGAGGGATGAGAGCCTGGTATCCGTCGCAGATGACCTTCGGGCCGACTGCCTTGTTTAGAGGAATATAATTATTCATGTTCCTGATAGTTTCTTGTTTCTGAACTAAACGCTTAGTTCACCGGAAATCATGAAGAGTTCCTGGGCCAGCAACAACACGCCTCAGACGTGATGAAAAAGAAATCCCCGGTTATCTCCAATAAAAATGACGGATGCCACTCAGCACCAGCCATATATATGTTAGTAGTTTGGAACGTATCGCTACACGAACATGTGAATTAGTATACGATGATACAAAATCTACCCTGCCCAGCCTCCACCCCTTCCCTTTCGCCTGAATAGGCGGCATTATCTCATATAACCTCCATGGAAAGAAGAAGCTCCCGCCTTCCTTCATCCCATAAAAAAACGCCGCCTTTCCACGAAACAGGGAAAGACGGCGTTTCCGTTGCTACAACGTAAAATTAAAGCTGGGAAGCAGCTCCCTTGTCCAGAAGGAACTTGGCGTTCGGATGCTTCTGAAGGTAAGAGGCGGCCACCTCCACCGTCACAGGCCCCTGAACAGCCTTCTTCACGATGGACGCCTTCTTTTCACCCCAAGCCATCAGAGCCACTTCACGAGCGCCCATGATGGTAGCCACGCCCATGGTAATGGCGGTGGTGGGAACATTTTCAATACCGCCGAAAGCAGGAGCGGCGTCGGAACGGGTCAGTTCGTCCAGATGAACCTGCCGGGTAATGGTGGTGTCATCAGAGCCGGGTTCGTTAAAGCCGATATGGCCAGTCCGGCCAATGCCGAGAATCTGGAGGTCAATACCGCCGCAGTCCTTGATCTTTTGTTCATAGGCGGCGCAGTGGGCGGCAATTTCATCATCCTTCACCGTGCCGGAGGGCAGATTGATGTTTTCCGGCTTGATGTCGATGTGGTTGAAAAGGTTGGTGTGCATGAAATACCAGTAGGACTCCGGATGGTCACGATCCAGGCCGCTGTATTCGTCCAGATTGAAGGAAATGACGTTGGCAAAGGAAAGGCCTTCCTCTTTATGCATGCGAACCAGTTCCGCGTAAAAAGGCAGCGGAGTGGCGCCCGTGGCAAGGCCGAGAACCACGTTTTTGCCTTCAGCGGCGCGCGTACGGATCAATTCCGCAACTTCTCCTGCCAAAGCCTTGGCAGCATCCTGGGGAGTTTCAAAAGTTTCTACTTTCATAACGCGCCCTATTTTACTGCGTTTCCGGGCATTTTCAACCGAAATAGTCCCGGAATGATGCACAGCGGCGCACTTGCGCAAAAAATCCCCGGGTACGGAGGCCTCCACCCTTTCCCCATCCGTTCAGGAAACCGCCCGCATTACCCTTGAACTTTCCCCCCCGATCATGTATTGCCTTTCCTGACATGGCAGGTTTGATTATTTCTCCAAGAGCACGCATTTTTCAAGGACACGACTGGGTTTACGGCACGGAAGTGCGCAAGGTCTTCGGCAACCCGCAGCCAGGGGACGTTGTGGCCCTGAAGGATTTCAAGGACCGCTTTCTGGGTTCCGCCATGTTCAATCCCCATTCCCAGATCGTCGCCAGGCGCTTTTCCCGCCGCAAACAGGAACTGAACGGAGATTTCTTTTCCAGGCGCATCAGCCAGGCAGTAGAACTGCGCCGCCGCCGGCTTCCAGAAGAAACTCTCACCCGGCTCGTTTGGAGCGAATCCGACGGGCTTCCCGGCCTCATTGTGGACCGTTACGCGGATTATCTGGTCGTCCAGACGCTGACGATCGCCATGGAATGCCGCCTCCCCATCATCCTGAATGTTTTGGAAGACCTTCTTTCTCCCCGCGGGATTATTGTCAGGAATGATTCACCCATACTGGCGGCAGAAGGTATTTCCCCCTCCGTCCGGGTGGCACGAGGACAGCAACCGGAACCTTTTGCCGCACGCAGCGGCAGCGTGCAATTCATGATTGACCTTCAGACGGGACAGAAAACCGGCCTGTATTTGGACCAGCTTGACAATTACGCCGCCGTGGCGCGCTTCGCCCGCGGACGCCGCGTACTGGACTGCTTCTGCAACCAGGGCGGTTTCGCCCTGGCCTGCGCCCTGGCCGGAGCCTCGGAGGTAACGGCCGTGGACGTTTCCCAGGACGCCATGGACGCCGTAGCGCGAAACACCCGCCTGAACGGAGTCTCCGTGCAGTGCGTCACGGATAACGCGTTTGACTTCCTGAAAAAGGAAGCGGCCCTCGTCCGGGACGGAGGAGAACACAAATGGGATTTGATTATCCTGGACCCTCCCTCTTTTACCAGAAACAAAAAATCTGTGCATGACGCCATGCGCGGATATAAGGAAATCCACCTCCGCGCCATGAAGCTTCTGGCTCCGGGAGGCATCCTTTCCACCTTCTGCTGTTCCCACCACGCCGGAGCGGACCTGTTCCGGGAGAGCGTGCTTGACGCCGCCATTGATGCTCCGGCCACCCTGCGTCTGATGCAGCAACACGGCCAAAGAGCGGATCATCCGGTTTTATTGAATATTCCGGAAACGGAATACCTGAAGGGGTTCACGTATGAACTGCTTCCCGGAAGATGATTTCATGACAATAACAATAACCATTCCTCCGGTCCCGATATTGTCAAAATGAAATAAAAATACGATGCTATTTCCATTGAACAAAAACATCGTTCCAATGAAAAAATACTTGTGTATCCCCTTTTCCTCCACTATATTGCGCCTCGAGCAGGTGAGCGCTCGTTAAAAAAGCTCTCTGGATCTTAACCGATCCAGTTTCATAGGGTAGTTGGGGCGCCCCGGCCGTTTTACGGCCGGGGCGACTTTCTTTTTCAGGGAATGTCTGGAATTGCATCTTTTCAATCAGGCGGCTTTATAGTATGGTTCATGAAAATAACCCATATTTCCCTTCATGCATCCTGCCGTAGAACAAATCCGCCAGTACCTGCAATTGATCGCCCTGCAATTCGTGCAACACCCGGAACAGGCAGAATTGCGCGTTGCGGAATCCCCGCAGGGAGACGCCGTCCGCTTCCGCCTGATTCTGGAAAAAACGGACGTGGCACGCATCATCGGCCGCAATGGAATGACGGCCTCCGCCATTCGTTCCCTGGCGAAGGCGGCTGGGGAAAAACACGGCATCAAGGTCATTGTACACATGCTTTCCCATGAAGAGGCGGCTGAACAGCCGTAAACGCACTCCTGCGCCTATAATTCCACATCCAGCACCAGGGCCAGAAGGTTAAATGGAGCCGGAGTCTCCACACGGAGGGCAAAGGAAGACTGCTCATCCATACCATAGTTGTGAATCATCCGCACATAGCCGGAGTAAGGTTCGGAAACACTGTACCTGCCGGGCTGGAAATCCTTCCATGCCTCCGGAGTTCCCGTTCCGTAGCGGAATTTCAGGGTGCTTTCATGAAGCAGGACGCGCGCACCGAGTTGCTTTTTAAAGCAACCCAGCGTCTCAAGCGTTTCCAGGGGCATCGTCCTTACTTCCGCCGGAGCGGCCAGGCCTACGGATACTGTTTCCCCATCCCCCCTTCCGGGACAGGCGGCATTCCCGGCTCCGTCAACGCTGATGTCCATGCATGCGCCGTCCCCGCCCACCAGAAAGGCGCCGCATCCCGCCAAATGGCTCAGGCCGGACAGCGTCTCCCCCTTCACGACAGCCTCCGTGCAGGCATCCAGGCAGTCATTCCCATCCGCCATGCATTCCACCGTAATGCAGGCCTCCTCCCCTTCCCCGCGCGCCACGGCAAACCATACCTCCTCATCCGGTGTATTGCGGGAACCGCGCAGGGACGCCACGGACAGAATGCGGCCGTGTTCCAGGCGGTGTGCATGCCACGCCACCACATTCTGTTCCCTGTTCAGAGTCATGCATACGGCGCTGCCGTCACCCAGAACGCACCAGACATGGAACGCCGTGCTCCTCTGTACAGTCCAGTCCACAATTCCCTCCCCCAGCAAATGGTCGGACAACAGGCTCACATCCCTTGTCTGGTAACCGTCAGCCTCCAGAGAATAAAATAATTCCCGAACCTTCATCCCGCCCTGCTGCACAAAAAGAAGGCTGTTTTCTACAGACAGGGCATCTAGGGAAGCGGAGCCTACGCCGGAATGGCGCTCAAATCCGGCATTAGAGGCATTCAACCCTTCTGAATTGGTGGCGGACAGACGCCATTCCCCCTCGCTGGTTCCAATCATCAGCCCCCGGAGGGAAGCTATCCAGGAAATGCGGTTCTGCTGGGAAGCGGCCATTGTCAGAATCATGGGAGAATCCGCCGGAATTCCGGGCGTAAACGCGGAAAAATCATCCACCCTGCTGGCCCACAGCGTCTGGGGCTGCCCAGGAGTGCCTCCGAACCACAGCCGCCCCTGATGGAACTCTACCGTGCACGGATAACCGTTCCGGACCCCGAACGCACCAAAAGACCAGTCATTGGTATCACAGTCACTCAGCGTATGATAGGACAGATGAAGGGCACTCGCAAGATAGGCGCTGCGCGGGGAAACATATTCCTCCACCACCACCTCATGGTTAAAGGAGCCGGCTGATGCGCGGAATACGGGCGTTCCCGCAGAAGACCCGTCCTTGTAAGCCATGAGGCGGATTTTGTAGTAGGACATTTCCTCTTCATTGCCGCTCAGGGTGAAATTATTCCGGAACCCCTCCCTCTGCTGGAAGCTCTTCACGGAATGCCACACTAATTCCGGACGGTTGGGAAGGTAATTGGAGCCGTCCGGATACCCCCGGCAGATTTCCCATTCCGCATCCCAGGTCCCCGTAGTCTCCAACGTCCACGCGCCGTTGACATAAATGCGGGTACTGGCATCGGCCCCTTTTTCAAAAAAGGCCGTGTACCTCTCCGGGCGGTCCACCCCTTCCTGGTAGTCGCTTTCCCGGCTGAAATCGCGGATGCAGGTATAAGCCTGCCGCCAGCCGTCCTCCCGGTTCATGGAAAAAGTCTCTCCCTTGTAAAGATCCCGGCTCAGAGTCGTCAAATGGTAAAAAGGCATCTGGTTTCCCTCCGCCACGGTTTCTCCATATTTCCTGGTGATGCGCAAAAACTCCTTTCCCTCCATTTCCGGAGTGAATACATCATCGTCCGCCGTCGCCAGCAGCCTGTTGACGCTCCCCTCCCGCACCATGCGGCATTCCAGCCGCACGGCATTCAACAGGGAACTCTCATAAGGAATTCCGGAAAACTCCAACGCTTCCAGCCGCCAGTCATCGTCTGCGTAGCGGGCCAGCGTCATAGGCGGCGTAGAAGGTTCCACGCAGTAAATCACGTCATTCAGCTGCTGCATCCGGAGGTTGCTTACCTGTTCATCCGTCTTCCACGGAGTAAGCGTTTCCAGCACCCCGCCTTCCGTATCCGTCAGAAGCGCGCCATTTTTAAAATACCGAACGTAGCCGCGCCCCACTTCCAGCATGAACTGCACGCCCGTGGAGTACTTGAAGGAAACCAGCCTCACCATGCCCTCCCGGCATCCCGCGCGGGCGACCAGGCGTGTTCCCGGCCTGCGCCGGAGACCGCCGAAGGGGCTGACCAGAAAATTTATCAGCCGGGAGGCACCACGGGACACGGGGTCCAGGTCGGCGCGTCCGGCCAGCCACGGGGTCAGTTCCCCGGCTGTAAAACTGAGCCGCTGCAATACTTGTTTTGCCATATTCCTCACCACAGAAGCAGAGAGGGGCAAAAAACGTCAACACGCCTGGAAGGTTCTTCCGTTTTCTCCCAAATGCGTTCCGGGCCTCAACTCCAGTTACAGGGCAATCGCCCACAGAACTTTCAGATAACGGCCCTCCGGATAAGTGCTCAGGAAAGGGTGGTCCCAGCCGGGGCCGGTCATCGCCATTATCTGGAGCTTGCGCCCCTGCCGCTGGGCAGCCTTGATGACGGTATGCTCAAACTCCGCGGGGGAAAGCAGCCCGGAACAGGAACAGGTGACAAACAGGCCGCCGGGGCGCACGCATTGCAACCCCAACATATTGAGGTCATGGTATTTCTTGATACCCTCTTCATACCCGTCCCTGCCGACGATGAATTTGGGAGGATCCAGCAGCACAGCGTCAAACAGGCGGCCGTTGCGCACCATCTGGCGCGCATAGACAAAGGCGTCCGCATGCACGAAGTCGATGCGCTGACGGTTGATATTTCCGTTTCTCTTAGCCATGGCGACGGCTTTCTCATCCAAATCCACAGCCGTTACCTCCGCCGCTCCGCCCAGCATCTTGGCGGCAATGGAAAAGCCGCCGCTGTAGCAGCACAGGTCCAGCACCGTAGCCCCCTTCACCAGGGAGGCGAACTTGAGGCGGTTGTCCCGCTGGTCACAGAAAAAGCCCGTCTTGTGCCCCTGGGCGAAGTCCACTTCATAGGTGATGCCGTTTTCCACAATCTTCACCAGCCTGACGGGGGCCGGTGATTCCGGCGCTTCCTCCGCCCGGATTCCCTCCATGCGGGCAATTCCCTCATCCACCTGCACCACATGGCGTTTTGTGCCGCACAGGCGGTGCAGCAGGGGCAGCCAGCGGTTCAGCCTCTGCCAGACGGCCAGAGTACTCACCTCCAGGCTCAGCACGTCCGCGTAACGGTCCACCACCAGGCCGCCCAGGCCGTCGGAATCTCCGTGCAGCACGCGGTACGCATTAGTGGTTTCATCCAGGCGCAGAACTTCCCGGCGCAGCTTCACGGCGCGTTCCAGTGCGGCATCCAGATCCCGTTCGGCAAAAGCGTCCTTCCCGTGGTGCACCATGCGCAGGGGCGTGCGGCTGGCCTCATTCCAGAATCCGGCGCCGAACAGTTCGCCGTTCTTGTCATAGACGTTTACCAGGCTACCCGGCGCTATTTCCCCGCTTACGGAGCCGAGCATGCGGGGGAACACGGCCGGATTGTATGTGAAATACTTCAGCTCCACCCAGGGCTTGAGCCATTGCTCGCTCCCTTCCGGAGCCTTGTTGGCAAAAAGGTTCTTTTTGGGAGCCGTGCGCGGACGGCCCGGCTGGGAACGGCGGTCCCGGTAAACGGGCCTGGGACGGGAATCACGGGAATTGCGGAAATCGTTCATGAAATGCTGGAGAGAAGGGTTGGATCTGCGGCATAGCGGGCCACGGCCATATCGATGGCCTCTTCATACGCCCTCACGGGCTTCTTCATCAGAGAAGAGAGCCGTTCGCAGGACATGGCGGTATGCCGGGGCCGAGCATCCCTGAAACCGGCCTGTTCGTCGAGCTTTTGTTCCGCCACGGGCGGCAAAGAAGGCAGCAACCCGTGCTTCACGGCGCATTTCAGTACGGTTATGGCATAACTGTGCCAGGAAACGGGCTCCCCGGACTGGCACAGATGCAGCACGCCGGACGCCCCGCTCTCATAAGCCAGAAAACGGAGCCATGCACATAAATCTTCCACCCATGTGGGCATGGACCATTTGTCCGCCACGGCAGCCAGGGGCTCCCTTTTCATCGCCCGCCGCAGCACCATTTCCGGGAATGAGGGCCGGACCGGATTGCCGAACACCCAGGAAACGCGGGCTACCAAAGCATCCGGCATCTCCTCCCGCACACGGAATTCCGCCTCCAGTTTGGACTCCCCGTACACATTCACGGGGCGGCACTTCCCCTCCTCCGTTTTTAAGCCTTTCCTCCTGCCGTCCAGTACATAATCCGTACTTAAATGGATAAAGCGCATACCCTCCAGGCGGCAAATGCGCGCCATCATCTCCGGAGCCATGGCATTGACGCGGTGGGCCGTCTCCGGATCATCCAGGCAGGCCTCCAATCCGCTCACAGCGGCGCAGTTCACCACATGAGTGGCTCCGGAAGAAAGAAGAACACGTTTTAAAGCGCTTAAATCCTTCAAATCACAAAAACCCCGTCCGCATTTCACCACCTCCAGGCCATATTCCTCCAGATACGCCGCCAGGCGCCCCCCCACCCGTCCGTCCGCTCCGAACACCAATGTTCTGTACATGACGCAGAGCTTAGACGCTTCACCCTCCAAAATCCAATGAAAACCTTTTTTCATCGTGACAAAAGATGGAAAGGTTGTTTGAATTAAAGTTGTGTTTTACCATGAATATTCTTTAACAGCCTGCGGCCCGCTGAACGCCAGAGCCGCGGAAGTATGCAGGAAGGGAGCCCTCATTAAAACGGATGAAGGCGGGTACGGCTGCATCCAGCCGTGGCCGGAACTGGGAGACGCCACCCTGCAGGAGGAATTGGACGCGCTCAGGAAGGGTCGCCCCCTGCCTCTGGGCCTCCGCGCTGCGGAGTGCGCCCGAACGGACGGGGAAGCCCGCGCGAGGGGTGTCAGCCTGTTTGACGGCCTGCACATTCCGGAAAGCCACGCCACGCTGCCCTCCTGCGTCAGCCCCGCTACCATTCGCATCATGGAAGCCAAGGGATTCAAGGCTGGAAAAATCAAGGCCAGCGCCAACCTGGCTGCCGCTCTGGAACGGCTGACAATGCTGGCTTCCATGGTCCCCTCCTGGCGCTGGAGGCTGGACTTCAACGGCAGTCTGAATGAAAACGATGCCCTGAAATTCTGGAAATCCCTGCCCCACCACCTGAAAACCAGGATAGATTTCATAGAAGACCCGTGCCCTTTCTCCATCCAAAGCTGGGAACGTCTGGTGGATGCCGGCATGCCTCTGGCCCTGGACATGGGTTCGGACGTGGAACACCAGCCGGCTATTTCCTCAGACCTGCCCATCATCCGCATCGTCAAGCCCGCACGGGAAGCAACTCCGGAATACCTTTACGAACCTCCCGTCTTCACCACCGTCATGGACCACCCCGTAGGACAGCTCTGGGCCGTTTACCAGGCGGCGGAATATTACCGCAACTCCCTTCCCACGGAAATTCCCCTTTGCGGCCTCTGCACGCACCTTCTGTTTGAGCCGGACCCCTTCATTGACCAGATGGGCGGCATGAACCCACAAGTGGCCGTGCCCGGAGGAGCGGGACTCGGCTTCGGAGAAATCTTGGAAAACATCCCCTGGCAAACACTGTAACAATGCAAGCCTTATCTGCTTCATTGAACCCATACGGGCTCAACAGCCTTAGTTTCTATTCCAGCCATTCTACCACTTAAAAAATCTTTAAATATTATTTTTGAATTCTTTCCGGTGTCTTGGCAGCATCAGCCGTTCCATTCCAAACAACAGGAACAGGGATGGGAATGTCTTTATGGCCTCCAGCATTCATATAAAATCCAATCATTCAACCTTCGTCTTACCCATAAGGAATTCCAGTAATTTCTTTTCTTTGACCCATAGACAATAAAATCCGCCTGTACATCTTTTCTACTGGCCGTCATTAAACGGCCAGAACACCCATGACGCTCCATTCTTTTTATCCTGGCAATGTATTGGCCGGATACCGGTTACCTTTCTCCTGACATTCCGGTTTTCTTTTCCCAAGGGGAAAGGTTCAATCCCTTTTCATATGTGACGAAATATATTGTCGTGAAACAAGCTCAAAAAAACATTAGCAATCTCCCCTTCTTCAACGGTCAGGTTCCATGATATCGCACATTAATACATGGAGACAGGAAAATATTTATCCACCGGATAAGCAATCCGGTGTAAAGCCGTAAATTTTGAAAATAAGAATTTTATATAAATTGGGCATGCTGAAAAGAAAGTTCATTGTCCAAAACTACCCATCCTGTTTGAGTGAACAAGGAAGGAATGAAAAAACTAAATATTTTACTTGGTGTTAGAAAAACATTCTTCTGGGCTTGAAATTGATTGGTTCATTAAGAAAAAGATGCCTGGTTCTTTTAGATAGCGGATTGCTTATCCGATAGGCTTCTTTCAGATTCCGGGTTGGAATCCAGATAATAGAAAGAATAACACCAATTATCAATAATTATGAAAAGAACCTTATTCGCTCTGTCCTTTTTAGCGGCTTCCGCTCTGTCCAACGGAGCGGAACCAGTCTATTCCTGGGAATGGACGGCCGGTGGAGCTCAAATAACTGCTTCTGGTTGGCATAATGACTTCACTTACACGGAGGGGAATGATTACGCTTCTTTCACAAGCAGCAATAATCCATGGAACGCAAGTATTTCAGGTATTTCCAACAGTTTTACGATCAGTTTCGACCTGAAAAATCTCTCTACACAAAACAGCAATTGGAATTCCATCCTTAGTCTGTATTCCAATAACACGACATCAGGAAATGGGAACTCTCTACAGCTGCAGTTCAACTCGTCCGGAGCTCTTATGCTCTACAACAAGGTTGGCGGCGAAACTTCCTTTGGAGGAGCAAATACAGGAAACACGTCTTCCATCAATACGGGACTAACATCTGCCGATCTCCAGAGGAACACTTGGACCAGTTTCAGCATCATCTCGGATTTGGATTCCAATACTCTTTCCGTTTATGTCAACGGCTCTCTGGCTGGTTCCATTACGGAGTGGAATCCCCAGTCTCCCGCTCTGACCGGAGCTCAGTTCGGAAGCGCATTCGGAGGCGGTGGGCATGCATTGTTAGGCTCAATAGACATTAATAACATCAAGTTCTATAATGAAGTGGTGCTTCCCGTGCCGGAACCGGCCACGACTTCCCTCAGCCTGATGGGGCTTGCCGCTCTGATGATGCGCCGCCGCAGGGCTTGATTTCGTATCCGTTCCTTTTACATGCAATAAAGAGCCGCGCTTCTGACAAAAGCGCGGCTCTTACTTTTGATGATCATGAAGGACACCGCAACCGGATCATTTCAACTCCGGATGCCCATCACGGAATTTTCTATTCCGGACGTGTGGAAAATTTAAGGCCGGGATATTCCTTCACATTGCAGCCGGGCGTCTTGGGATTCACCAGCACCGGAACAAAAGTGAACATCCACCGACGCGCGGAATTGTTGCTGGGGCTCTTCACCAGCACGCGGTTCCAGCCCTTCTTCAACGGAACCATGGAAGGTTCCCGGAAATGGTAGTTTTCATCCACCATCACGCCGCTGTTGCGCGGCTTCTTCCATTGCGGCGGAGCAATCTCCCGGCCGTTCACGAAAAATTTGGGATCCGCATGGAACCATTTACCGGGAACGCTCGCCGGGCCGTTGCGCCAGTCGGACGTAGCCCAGGTATGGCCGCTGATCCAGAAAGGAACCGTCTGCGCCTTGGGGGAATAAATCCAGGTCTGCGCGTAATAAGTGTGGTTCTTGTGGGGATAAGCTCCCATCTTCGCTCCATTGAACAGCGTCGGGAAATCGCAGTAATGCTTGAAAATGATGGTGGCTCCCGTGTAATCGTCTCCGGACCACTCATAGGTGACGCCGTCAATCTCATAGGAATCCTTCATCTTCCCTGCCTTGTTATCCTCCTCCGGGGCGAATTCCGTTTCCGTCTTGCCGCCGTTGGGAATAGGCCCAAGCAATTTCCAGGGAATATTAGCCTGCCGCACGTAATTAAACTCCTTATCCACGAAAAAACGGTCCCGGATAGCGAGCACTCGGTTCTCGTAATCCGCAAATCCCTTCAGCAGAGGATCCCCCTGCACGGGCAAATTGGAAAAATACTTCATATATTCGTCCTGGTTGGGATCTCCCTGAACCTTCTCATGGGGATTGTTCCACAAGGGTTCGGAAACGAACGCCATCCCGGCGTAAACGGGCGTCTGAAGAACCTGGTTGCGCGGATCCGTAATTTCCAGGTCCGGGAAAGAACACAGCATCATGCCCAGTCCTTCCGCATTCCGAAACGGGCATGCCCGGCGGAAATACATGGTCATGGCCGTTTCAAACGGATCAAGGTGGTTCAGGTAAGTCTCCAGGGAATCAACATACTTCGCTCCGTCGGTAGGCCATGCGCCACGGTTCTGGCGGCCGGACCATAACTGCTGGATGGAGCCGTTATAGCCCTTCGGCGTCAGGCCGGGCTGCCATCTCATGGGAATGCGGCCGCAGGACTCCACTGCATGGATGTACTCCTTAAGAATCTCATTGTTCACCTGCTCATCCTTGCCGCGCACCTCGTCCGTGCCAATGTGGATGATGGGCATTTTCTCCTTGGGAACCAGGGAACACAACTCCTTGATCAGGGCCACCAGGGCTTTGGTGGCTTTTTCATCGCTCATCTTCACGTTGAGCGCCTTGCGGAACATCTGGCTGTGCCCCGGCATATCCATCTCCGGAATCAGCAGGATATTGCGCAGGCGGCAGTACTCCACCAGCTGCTTAAACTCCTTCTGCGTGTAAAACTTGCCAGGCATGCGCGTATAATTTTCGGGGGCGTTCAGCTCCGGATAAATTTTGGATTCCAGCCGCCAGCCGGGGTTCTCCGTAAAATGGAAGTGGTAAACATTCAGCTTGAGCTGCGCCATGGAATCCAGCTCCCGTGCAATCAGAGGTAGCGGCATGTAATTGCGTCCCACATCGTTCATGAATCCGCGGATTTCAAAATCCGGCCAGTCCACGATATCGCAGGCGGCAATGGTCGTCGTCCCGCCGCGGCGCAAAAGAAGCTGCTCCAGCGTTTTCATGCCGTAATAGAATCCTCTGGTATCCATCGCCGTAATGAGTGCGCCGCCGGGAGTTACACGGAGGGAATAAGCCTCCTCCTTCAGCTTGGAATTTTCCGTGCCGGCTTTCACATCCCCCTTGACGAATTTAACGGCAAACGTCCCGTCCGGAGCCACCTTCACGCGGTGCTCCGCCAGAAAAGATTTCAATTCGGAAACAATGAACTTCATCTGTTCCGGATAGGAAGTCCTGGACGGAGACGGAGCCAAAATGCGTACGGACTGCACGGGAATGGCCCTGTCGTCCCAGCGCAGCTGCTGGGGTTTGGGAACCAGCGGAGGCCGGTCCGCCGGAAACAGCCTGTAATTGGCCCCATTGGCCGGGAAAGACGGGGCCGTATCCTGCCCCCATGCTCCGGCGCAAGCCATGCACACCCATGCAAACGATAATAAAAGGAACTTCATGCGGTTCATAATACGCCCGCAATAACAGCTGCCTGTCAAACCTATCGTGTCCAACTTGCCGGAAAACGGGGTTCCGGCAGCATTTTTTGCAAAAAGACCAGAACCTGTGCTTACATGGCGGAGAATGGCTGAGCATCCTGCACGGCGGGGGCATCTTCAATTTCTCCGGAAATGCCGCTTACGGCCACGCCGCGGCGCACGGCGTAAAGCCCCGCTTCCTCCTCCTTCTTTCCGGCTACAAAAGCCCAGTAGTAATTACTGCGGTCATGATAGCAGGCCCACTCTCCGGCAATCCCCGGGCGCGCTTCCATCAGCAGGGAATAAGAATCCGCGGGAGAAACTTTGAACCCGCGGGGCGTCCTCAAACCGGAAGAGGGAAAAGAACGGATGTCTCCTCTCCACACAAGATCCAGAGAGGAAGAGGGCAGCAGACCTTCCGCGAGGCTGCTTCCCGCCAGCACCTGCCCGGCGCCAAACATGGGCAGACAGGAAGAACCCATAAGAGCGGCGCCGCAAACGGAGACAAGGCGCAGGAAAGGGAAAACGGATATGGTCATGGCGTGCTTCTGAAAAAGGCGGAAAGGACTCAACCCCCAAAAGCTTCCACAGTCAATCAAAAACAGCACTCTCTCTGGAACTGGGGGAAAAAGGCCGTTTTCCGGACAGGTGGACAGCTTGACAACCCATCCGCGCGTTTTTATAGTTTGCTGCCTGTTTTGAAAGGAAGAACGCCCATGGCAGCCCAGTCACGCAACATCGCAGAATTGGAAAACGCATCCGTATGGCGTCTGCTGATCCAGTACTCCCTGCCCTCCATCGCCGGCATGGTGGTATACTCTCTGTACAACATCATTGACAGCGTATTCATCGGCCACGGCGTGGGGCCTCTGGCCCTGTCCGGCCTGGCCGTCACCTTCCCCATCATGAACCTGACTTTCGCGCTGGGCACGCTGGTAGGCATCGGCGGGGCGGCCATCAGCTCCATCCGGCTGGGAAGAAAAGACCAGGAAGGAACTGAGCGTACGCTTGGCAACGTCCTCATCATGAGTCTGATTGCCGCTGTGGTGCTGGTGATTCCCACGCTTCTTTTCCTTACGGAAATTCTGACAGCCTTCGGAGCCAGCGGGCAAACCCTCACCTATGCGTACGACTTCATGCTCATTACCTTGCTGGGCCTGCCCGTCACATACGTCTTCTTCAACCTCAATCATGTGATGAGAGCTACCGGCTACCCTAAAAAAGCCATGGGCTCCACCCTTCTTTCCGTAGGAATCAACATCATCCTGGCTCCCATCTTCATCTTCTGGTTCAAATGGGGCATTACCGGAGCCGCCGTGGCCACCCTTCTCGCCCAGGTCGTCGGCATGGTGCGTGTGCTGTTACACTTTTCCGATGCGGCCAGCACGGTCCACTTCCGCCGCGGCATCTGGCAGCTGCGCAAGACCATCATCACCGGCATCCTGTCCATCGGGCTGGCTCCCTGCCTGGTAAACGTCTGCGGCAGCGCGGTCACCGTCGCCATCAACAGGCAGCTTGCGGACCATGGGGGAGACCTGGCTATCGGGGCCTACGGCATCATCAACCGCATTCTTATCCTGTTCGCCATGCTCGTCATCGGCCTCACGCAGGGAATGCAGCCCATCATCGGCTACAACCACGGAGCCATGAAACCGGCCCGCGTTCTGCTCACCCTCAAATACGGAGTTCTGGCCGGAACATCCTTTACCACGCTGGGCTTCCTGGCCTGCGTCTTCTTTCCCCGCGGCATTGCCGGCCTCTTCACGGATGACGCCTCACTCATCAGCCTGGCGGCCAACGGCCTGATCATCTGCGTGCTGGCCTTTCCGCTCATCGGCAGCCAGATCATCATCGGGAACTTCTTCCAGGCCATCGGAAAAGCCCGTCTGGCCATCTTCCTGTCCCTGACGCGCCAGATGCTCTTCCTGCTGCCGTTCCTGCTGGTCCTGCCCCGTTTCTGGGGGCAGGACGGAATCTGGGCATCCCTCCCCCTGGCAGACGTGCTTTCCTTTATCGTCACCCTGCTCTTCATCCGCCGGTTCCTGAAATACTACCGGCTGAAAAACAGGCACTACCTGGTTCCCGGCACGGGAAAGGCATAACCTTTCTCCCTATCTGCCTTATTTTATTTGCACGAATCCGCGTTCCCGGCCTCGTTCTTTCCGGGGTGCGGCAGGGGGGGAGTGAAACCGCTTTTTCCCATCCTCTGGAGAAAAGCCCTCCCCGCCTACCGTTTTGCCGCTGGCATTTTTGCAGGACATAAGACCGGCAGTATGCCTAACGCGCCGTACTTTCAGGACTCTATTCTGTTGGGCTCTTCGTATGGATTCATCATCCGGAACCTCGCCCGGGAAAACCGCTTTTTCCACCGGACAGCCCCTGGAAGCACGACAACCCGAACGGTATGACAAGGAATCAGATCAAATGAAAAACGGAATCATGATGCAGTATTTTGAGTGGAATCTGCCCAACGACGGACAGTTTTGGAACAAGTTAAAAGAAGACGCCCCCCACTTGGAGGAAATGGGTGTCACGGCCGTCTGGATTCCTCCAGCCTATAAAGGGAAGGAACAAAATGATGTAGGATACGGCACCTATGATCTTTTTGACCTGGGGGAATTCGACCAGAAAAACACCGTCCGCACCAAATACGGCACCAGGCAGGAACTCCAGGAGGCCATCAAGGCTCTTCATGAACACCATGTAGGCGTTTATCTGGATGCCGTCATGAACCACAAAGCGGGAGCAGACTATACGGAAAAATTCATGGCCAAGGAAGTGGACCAGCAGAACCGCGACAAGGAAATTACGGACGCCTACGAGATTGAAGGCTGGACCGGCTTCAACTTTCCCGGCCGCGGAAACAAATATTCCGACTTCAAATGGCACTGGTACCACTTCACCGGAACGGACTACGACGCGCGCACGGAAAAAACCTCCATCTTCAAGATTATGGGAGACGGCAAAAGCTGGAGCGAAGGCGTGGATGAAGAAAACGGCAACTACGACTACCTTATGTTCGCCAATCTGGACTTCAACCACCCGGAAGTGGTGAAAGAAATGGAAAGATGGGGAATATGGGTATCCCGGGAACTGGATCTGGACGGCATGAGGCTGGACGCCATCAAGCATATCAATGACGAATTCATCAGGAAATTCCTGGCGGCCGTCCGCAAGGAAAGGGGAGCAGACTTCTACGCCGTGGGCGAATACTGGAAACAGGATCTGGAATCCCTGGACGATTACCTCAAGGAGGAACGCTACAAAGTGGACCTGTTTGACGTCCCCCTGCACTACAACATGTACCAGGCCTCCAAGCAGGGCCGCGATTACGATCTTTCCAAAATTCTGGACGGAACCCTGGTTCAGAACCACCCTACGCTGGCCGTTACCTTTGTGGACAACCATGATTCCCAGTGGGGCAGTTCCCTGGAATCAGCTGTGGAAGACTGGTTCAAGCCCTCCGCCTACGCGCTCATCCTGCTCATGAAGGAAGGCTATCCCTGCCTCTTCTACGGGGACTATTACGGTGTGAGCGGCAATCCGCCCATGCACCGCGCCATCATCGACAATCTGCTGGAAATCCGTAAAAACCATGCTTTCGGGGAACAAAATTACTACTTTGACCACCCGAACACCATCGGCTTTACCCGTGTGGGAGATGAAGAACACCCGCATTCCGGCGTAGCTGTGCTCATTTCCAATGGAGAGGATGGAGACAAAGTCATGAACGTGGGCAAGCAGCACGCAGGGGAAACTTGGAAGGAAGCCACCGGCAACGTGGAAGAAACCGTCATCATTGATGAAGAAGGCAACGGCCGGTTTCTCGTTCACGGCGGCAATGTGGCCGTATGGATTCCGGAACACGCATCTCAGCACACACGGGAGGAAAACGGCAAATAACGCGGTTCCCGCCCGCAAAGAGCCAGAACGGGCATGAAGAAACGGCCTGTTCTCCACTCCGGACTGTTTTTCCGGAATGGGGTTCAGGCCGTTCTGACTTTAATCACCAGTTTCAGAAGCTTCCCTTCCCCAATGCAGCCGGCATGCGCATCCTCCGGGAAAAAAATGGCGAACTGCCCCGGTCTCACGACAAAAGAGGTGTCCGGCGCATCATCATAATGCTGCGCGTCCTTTTCCCTGCTGAATGGTTCGGAAGGCTTTTCCAGCGCCGCGCGCTCTTTCCACATGAATCCCTCTTCCCGGGAAAGGGGCACGTGGATGTCAATAAACCGGTCATGCACTTCCATGCGGGCGTTCTCCCGCTTCTTCATCACCGCTTCATTCACCATCACGGTCAGGGCGTCTTCCTCCAGGACATGGCGGCCAGTTTCCAGGGCTGCCGGAGCAGCCTCCCTGATAAAATCGAAAGCTCTCCTGAACAGGGGATTCAACATTTCGTAACGGGCAGAATCGGAAAGGGAGGCAATAATCATAATTACAGGCTCCGTCCCCGGAGCGGGCTTCATTGTAACGGGGAGGAAAAGCCAGTCAACTCATTTGCCCCCCTTCCCCCGATATTCCGACGCACAGCCCGTTCCTTCCTCCACGGAATGAAGTTACCGCCGTTTTCCCAAGCCTTTAAATACGTTATTCCCGTGAAGCACAGTAAAAAACTTGTCATCCGGCAACACCTCGTATATTGGAGTAACTGTAAGCTATCAGTCACACGATGATTAAACAGAAAAATCCATCCGGCACCTACCGCCCTTCTTATGACCGCACCCCCAGATACACTGTCAAGCAGGTTGCGGAAATGATGGAAATGTCAGCCTACACCATCCGGTATTACGAAAACGCCGGATTAATCCCGGACGTGGACCGCAGCGGAGGGAATGCCCGTATGTTTTCCGACTATACCCTGGGGTGGCTCCGCCTGGTCCACTGCCTCCGGATGACGGGCCTCCCGATTGAAGGCGTCAAACACTACATCGACCTGTGCCAGGAAGGGGACTCCACCATTCCGGAGCGCGCCGAACTGATTTTCAAGCAGGAGAAAAGTCTCCGGGAACAGCTCCGCATCCTGAAAAAACAAATGGAAGTGTTGAAATACAAGAAAAAATTTTATCAGGACCTTTTAGATAACCGCAGGCCGGACAGCTGCAATCCGCTGAACTACATCAGCGCCAGCGAGCCGAACATCGCTCCTGAGGAATAAGCCCTGCCTTAAATCCGCAACAGAAAGCGGCCGGGATTTCCCAATGAGGAATCCCGGCCGCTCTGCGTTCTTATCTGTTTCCCGCCGCCTCCGCATATTCCGCGTCGGTCATAAAAAATCCGTTTTATTTTTGAAGCTGACCGTACTCATCATCCGTCACCGGCTCAAGCCATTCATTAGACGCATTCTCACCGGGAATCTCGATAGCCAAATGGGAGAACCAGCTGTCGGCGGCAGCCCCGTGCCAGTGCTTCACATTGGCGGGAATATGGATGACTGTGCCAGGAAGAATTTCCACAGCAGGCTTTCCTTCTTCCTGATACCAGCCGCGTCCGGCCACGCCGATAAGCACCTGCCCGCCGCCGTTCGTCGCTTTGTGAATATGCCAGTTATTGCGGCAGCGGGGTTCAAAGGTCACATTGGAGATATTCACCTGTTCGCGTGAAACGGGCGCAAGATAACTGTTGCCTGTAAAATACTTGGCGTATGCCGTATTCGGCTCGCCTACAGGAAAAATCATCTTACGTTGGAAAGCGGCTTTGGCGTCTTCGCCCGCCGTATCTTCCGCCCATACGTCTTTGGCCAGATTAAATGCCGCCCATGCTTTCGGCCAACCGGCATAAAAACCGATGTGGGTGATGATTTCAGCAATCTCGGTACGGGTAACGCCGTTCTTCTTTGCCGACTGAAGATGGAAAACGAGCGAATTGTCGGTGATGCCCTGGCTGATCAGGGAGGTGACGGTTACCAAACTGCGGTCGTGCAGACCGAGCTTGTCAGTCCGACTCCATACTTCACCGAAAAGAACATCATCGTTGAGTTCCGCAAATTTGGGAGCAAACTCTCCTAACTGAGTGCGTCCCGCCGTCTGTACTATCTTTTCCTGCGACATAGAATTTGTTATGAAAAAACTAATTGAAAGAAATAAAATAATCTTATTCATTATTATGTTATTTAATAATATTAGCAATGCTGCTTGAAGGATTCAGCGGCGTCTGGTCGGATAAAACCAATGCCTTAACCATGTGCTTCGTTCCCTGCTTGTATTTCTGGAAATGAGCCGATGCGATGTGCGACTTATATGCCTTTTGGCTGGCGTAAGTTTCGAGAATGGTTATCTTGCAGGCATTTTCTTTCTCCGCAACAGCGTACATGGTCAACACGCCCGGTTCCGTGCGCAGGGAGATTTCCCCCACTTCGATGGCGTACTTCATATATTCCTCCAAATATTCAGAATGCACTTCTATTTTTGAGAGACGAACGATACCATCAGGCTGCATCGGTAGCTTGACGCACATGCCCGTATTTTTGCCATTCTCCATTTCCACTTTATCGTGATTTATGGTTTGGGCTCCTGAAAGGTTCATCAGACAGGCAAGGGAAAAAGCCATTCCCGCAATGGTTCGTTTCATAAAATCATTATTTGTTGATGGAAATCGTCTCATTGACCCACTTGACGAGCGCGGCCCTCGTCGTCCGTATTCCTTCCCCGGCAAAAGCGCCTCCCTTGAGAACGGTGGACTTGGGACACAGCTTCCGAACCTCGTCCGCACAGCGCGCCATGCCGCCGCCACCATGCGTCACAAATGGAATCACCGTCTTGCCGGAAAGGTCGTAACTTGCCAGGAAAGACGCGACCGGCGGCGCAATGGTGCTCCACCAGTTGGGGCTGCCGATGAAAATCACATCGTACTTGCCCATATCCTCCACCTTGGCGGCCAGTTCCGGCCGACCCCCTTCCTGAATCTCCTTCCTGGCCTGCACGGTACATTCCCGATATTCGGAGGGATAGGGTTTGACCGGCTTGATTTCAAACAGCGTTCCACCCGTCGCCTTCTGAATTTGAGCAGCGGCGTACTTCGTATTGCCTCCCCATGAATAATAGGCAATGAGAACCCTGGAAGGTTCCGCGGAAACCTTGGGTTGTTCCTGTCCCGAACATCCGGCTCCTGTCATCAGGGCCGCGGCCAGCGTGCATATCATTGATATCGTTTTCATATATTTTTATCCGGTTAAAAGGAGCGGCAAAAGGCGTCCGGAAAAAACGGTTTCATCCGGCATTTCCCTTGCCTGACCTTGTTCCTTATTTCTGTCTAAACATTAGAGTAACTATAAGTCAATATTTTTTCAACAATTCCGGCAAGCCTGACCGCATCACTTCCTAAACTGCTTTATCAATATATGTTATTCGTTCCGAAGCCGAATCAGAACAATTTCCGATGGAACGCCGATGCGGATGGGAAAGCCGTTCCAAATCCCCGCCCCATTGGAAACGTACAGCTTCATATTACCCACCGTGTACAGCCCGGAGACGAATCCCTCGTTAAAACGCGCCACCAGCCGGTCCACGCCGGCAATCATGCCTCCGTGCGTATGGCCGGACACTTGAAGATCCACGCCGTGCGCAGCCGCCTCCCGGGCCAGCCGCGGCTGGTGGGAAACAAGGATGCGCACTCCCTTTTCCGGGGCATCCTTCAACGCCTTGCTTATATCCGGCTCCTCCTTCCTCATGATGCCGGCCACAGGATCCGTCACACCGGCCAATACCACGGCCTCCCCTCCCGCCGGCGCGTGTTCATTAAGAAGCATACGAATGCCCAGAGTGGGCAGGAACTCCATCCACTCCTCATAACCGGAGTAATACTCATGATTGCCCGGCACGCCGAACACCCCGTATCTGGCCTTCAAATCCGCAAGCGGCCTCAAATCGCCGCCATGCACGGGCACCGTCCCGTCCACGAAATCTCCGGCAATCACGACGATGTCCGGATTCAGGGCGTTCGTGCGCTCCACAATCTTCCGAATGCGCTCCTCCCTTGTAATGCCGTCCACATGCAGATCCGCCAGCACGGCGACCGTCAATCCGTCCGCCTCCTCCGGCAGACGGTTCACGGCAATCGTTTCCTCCTTCACCTGGGGCACTCTGGTGCCTCCGATCAGGCCCACAGTTGCCAGCACAGCGGAAAGAACCAGCAAAACAGCATTCACCCGGTTGCCAATGATGCGGAACCTTTCCGTCCTGTTCCTCCGCAGGCAGAACAAAACCAGCAGATACAGCGCCCGCACCACATCCGCCGCCAGCAGCAGGAAAAAAAACAGGAAAAGAACGGAGAACAGCCACGCGGCCGCCAGCAGAACGTTTCCCGGCAAAACCGGGGAGAAAAACATGGGGCCTCCCAACAAATGCAGCAAGTGGAATTTGAATGCCGCCACCGCCAACAGGGCGGCAAGCAGAAGCTTCCAGCCCCATTTCAGCTTCAGCGGCAAAATAGCGCGGCAGAAAACGTAAACCGCCAGCAATGCTCCGAAAATCAGAATCATATGTCTCTTTCTTAAAAACAGCTTAACATCCTTCCTCCACCGCCGCAAACAACTCAACGGAAGGGAACGCGCCGGCAAAACTACTTGTCAATCTGGCTCTCCGTAAACGGATCCGCCCGGTGCCCCATCAGGGGAATTCTGGAACAGGCAAGGTCGAATTCCTTGAGTTCCGGTTCGGACAGGCGGACGGAAGCCCCTCCCAGAAAATCATCCAGATGGGCTGGATTGGTTGTTCCGGGAACAGGCGCAATCCACGGTTTCCGGGAAAGCATCCAGGACAGGGCAAACTGGGCCGGAGTCATGCCCCTGCGTTCCGCCCATTCCCGGACAAGAACAGCCAGCGGCATGTTGAATCTGAGGGCTTCCGGAGTAAACCGGGGCAAAGTGGCGCGGCGGTCCCGCTTTTGAAAACGGCTGTCCTCCCGGACGGCCCCTGCCAGAAAGGCGCGCCCCAGCGGACAATACGGAACAAAACCGATGCCCAATTCTTCCAACGTGGGAAAAATCTTCGTCTCCGCTTCCCGCCACCAGATAGCGTATTCGCTCTGGACGGCGCTCACCGGACACACGGCATGGGCCTTCCTGATGGAACGGGCGCCGGCTTCGGACAGGCCGAAATGCAGCACTTTTCCTTCCCGCATCAGTTCCTTCACCGTACCTGCCACTTCTTCCATGGGAACGTCCGGATCCACCCGGTGCTGGTAAAGCAGGTCAATATGGTCGGTACGCAAACGTCTCAAGGAACCTTCTACCGCACGCCGGATATGGTCGGGCCTGCTGTTCAGGGAAGAAGGGCGGCCTTCCTCCACGCCAAAACCGAATTTGGTACCTATCCTGACCTGGTCGCGGACAGGGGCGAGAGCTTCACCCACCCATTCCTCACTGGTATAAGGCCCATACACTTCCGCCGTATCAAAAAAAGTAACTCCTTTGTCAAAAGCCCGGCGTATCAGGGCAATCATCTCCTGTTTATCATACTTGCCGCCGTAATAACCCACCATCGGCAGGCAACCCAGCCCGATGGGGGACACTTCCAGGTCTCCAAGGCGCCGGGATTCCCCAAGAAAACCCTTCTTCGGCGCCCCGGAAGAAGACCCCGGACCATCAAGAAGCAAAGAAGAACCCTCCCCGGCCCATCCCCGGGAAACCAGGGATAAGGCAAAACCGGACGTTATTTTGAGAAAATCCTTGCGTTTCATTACGTTCCATCTTTCTTCCCCAAATTCAGCCGCAGAATCGCCTTATTTCAGATACTTCAAAAAGAACTGTTCGATTTTATCGAACGGAATAACGCCGGCTTGATTGTCATAAAGATCCACATGGCTCGCGCCGGGAATGATCATCAGCTCCTTGTTATCCCCCTTCAACTTCTTGAAGGCGTCCTCGCTGAAATAACGTGAATGGGCTTTTTCTCCGTGAATCATGAGCACGGCGCTGCGGATTTCACCGCTGTACGCCAGAAGGGGCATATTGATGAAAGAAAGCGCCGAGGTAACGTTCCATCCGCCATTTGAATTGAGCGAACGCTTGTGATAGCCGCGGGGCGTCTTATAATAATCGTAATAATCCTTCATAAATCCGGGCGCATCCGCGGGCAGAGGATCAGGCACGCCCCCCGCGAGGGCATAAGAACCGTTCTTCGCATCATCCGTGCGCCAGGCATTCAGTTGTTTGCGAAGCTCATAACGGGCGTCGGCATCCATCGCGTCGAAATAGCCGTTCGCGTTCACGCGGCTCATATCGTACATCGTGGAGGTTACCGTTGCCTTGATGCGGGTGTCGATAGCCGCCGCATTGACCGCCATGCCGCCCCAGCCGCAAATGCCAATGATTCCAATACGTTCCGAATCCACGTCATCGCGGGTGGAAAGGTAATCGACGGCGGCGCAGAAATCCTCCGTATTGATATCCGGAGACGCGACATAGCGGGGAAATCCTCCGCTTTCTCCCGTATACGAGGGATCAAACGCGATCGTCAAAAAACCTCGTTCGGCCATCGTCTGGGCATAAAGGCCCGCAGATTGTTCCTTTACAGCTCCGAAAGGGCCGGAAACGGCAATAGCCGGCAATTTCTCGTTAACATTCCGGGGCATATACAAATCCGCAGCCAGCATAATGCCATAACGGTTGCGGAAACTTACCTTGCGGTGGGTTACCTTGTCGCTTTTAGGAAACACTTTGTCCCATTCCTGCGTTAAATTCAGCTTCTCGTTCATCATCTTGTCCGTATGGGGGTTATTATCTTCTGCCAACAGGCTCCCCGCACAGCAAAAGCAGGCGGAAAAAGCCACACAAAATATTTTAAATGAGTAACGTATCATCTTTCTGGAACTTCATGCGAATTACTGCTTCCCGTAATTGATCAGGTACAGGATCGATTCCGGATCCCGGTGGCACAGGAAAAGGCTCTCTCCGCGGTCCAGCCTGGCGATAGCGCCCATATCCTCCAGGGAAAGGGCAAAATCAAAGACGTTGAAATTCTCCTCCATCCTTTCCCGGTGGGTCGTCTTCGGAATGGCGATAATTCCACGCTGAATCAGGAACCTCAGGGCTGTTTGCGCCGGGGTCTTGCCGTATTTCTCTCCAATGCCCTTCAACACGGGGTTGGAGAAAAACCCATTGCGACCTTCCGCAAAAGGCCCCCAGGATTCCATTCTGGTACCGTACTTTTCCATCACCTCCCGGACTTTTTCCTGCTGGTGGAACACATGCGTTTCCACCTGATTGACGGCGGGTCTGATCTCGCAGAACTCCGCCAGGTCCACAAAACGGTCCGGATAAAAATTGCTCACGCCAATGGCGCGTACCTTTCCGGCCCGGTTCGCTTCTTCCATGGCCCGGTAAGTGCCGTAGTAATCGTTGAAAGGCTGGTGGATGAGCAGCAGATCCAGATAATCCGTGCGCAGCTTGCGCAGGGATTCATCAATGGACGCCTTCGCCTTCTCATACCCGCCGTTGGAAATCCACACCTTCGTGGTAAGAAACAACTCTTCCCGCGGAACCCCGCTCTTCTCCGCTGCGCGGCCTACGGCTTCCTCATTGCCGTAAATCTGCGCGGTATCAATAGAACGGTAGCCGACCTCAATCGCATCCAGCACGCAGCGTTCGCACTCCTTAGCGTCCGGAATCTGAAAAACGCCAAACCCCAGGACAGGCATCGTAACGCCATTGTTCAACATCACTTTTTCCATCACAGTTTTTTCTATTGTTTTTTGATGCTAAAAAGGAAATGACCGACTAAACGGCCTGCTGCGGTTTCAGCTCTTTCAGTTCATACTTCCTGCTGCCAAGACCTATCTTCTCGGCATACTCTACCGTATGCCGCCCATGGCGGCTTTCAATACGCTCCACCAGGGGCCTGTTGTCATTCCCTTCGGACGGCCTGACGGCGTAAACGAGATCCAGGCAGGCCTGGTCAAGAGCAACCGGATCAAGGGAGGCCAGAATACCGATGTCCTTCATTTCCGGCGCATGGGGGTGGGAATCGCAATCACAGTCAATGGACAGATTATTCATCACATTGATGTACAAAATTCTGTCCCCGAAGTAATCCGCCACCGCCTGCGCGGAAGCCGCCATGGACTCCAGGAAATCATCCTGACTGGCCAGATTGTTCCACACGGAGGAAACATCCCGCGTCTTTCCGGCGGAATGGATGTACGCCTTCCCGGCTGCCGAGGCAACACCGATGGACTGGTTCTTGATCACACCGCCGAAGCCGCCCATGGCATGCCCTTTGAAATGGGCCAGATTGACCATGAAATCATAATTCTTTAAATGATCCCCCACGATATCGTATTCCAGGTGCTTCCTGTCCCTCACCGGGATAGTGAACTCCCCTTCCGCGTCCATGATGTCCACCCGCGCAATATCGGAAAAACCGTGATCCTTCGCAGCCTGCAAATGGTCCTCCGTCCGGGAGCGTTTGCCTCCGTAAGCCGTATTGCATTCCACGATGGTGCCGTTCACCCGGCGCACCAGGTCTTTGATTAAGGCCGGACTCAGAAAATTGCGGCCTCCCGGTTCCCCGGTGCTGATCTTGACAGCTACCTTTCCCCCGGCCGGACGCCCCAGAGCCTCGTAAATCCTCACGAGAGCCTCCGGAGAAATTTCTTTCGTCATCCAGACCCTGGAAGCTCCACCCTTCTCCGCAATCGCGCCCAGGGCATACTCCGGCAAAGCCAGGCATGCCAGGGCTGCGGTGGAAGACTGGAGCCATGTTCTTCTCGTCATCTTATTTTCCATGGCAACTTGATTGTTGATGATTAATAACCGTTCTCCCTGTTAAGAGCCTGCAGGACCCGACGGGCACGTCCGTGTTCCGGAAATGAGGCCGCACAGCGTGCGGATGATTCTTTCCAGCCCCTCAAGCAGCAGCTTCCTGGGACAGGCGACGTTCAGGCGAATGAAGCACCCCGCCGTTTCCCCGTACATTTCCCCGCCGTTGACGAGCACCCGCCCCTCCTCTTCCAGCAGGCGGACAATCTCTGCGGAGGGAAATCCCAGCGCGGAACAATCTACCCAGACCAGGTAGGTCCCCTCCAGCGGCACCACACGAAGCTGCGGCAGACGTTCTGCCAGCATATCCCGGACAATCTCGTAATTCCCGTAAAGGTAGAGCTTCAGTTCCTCCAGCCATTCCTCCCCTCCGTTATAAGCCGCTTCCAGGGCATCTACGGCAAAGGAATTGACGTCACACACCTCATTGATGTTGATGGCCTTGTCAATCCTCTTCCGAACTTCTTCATCCGCCGCGACGATATTGGCTATCTGAATGCCTGCCAGATTAAACGCCTTGCTGGGGGAAATACAGGTGACGGAATGGTGCAGGGCGTCCTCGGAGAGGGAGGCGAACGGCGTATAGGGATGGCCCGGATACGTCAGTTCGCAATGAATCTCGTCAGCCACTACGAAAACGCCGTTTCTCCGGCAAATGGCGGCCATCTCCTCCAATTCTTCCCTCGTCCAGACGCGCCCGGCTGGATTATGGGGATTGCACAGGAGCATCAGCTTGACGGCGGGATCGGAGGCTTTCCGTTCCAGCTCCTCCGCATCCAGCGCATATCTGCCGTTCTCATATTTCAGAGGGCAGGTTTCCGCCACGCATCCGTTATTGCGGATGGAGGAAAAAAAGCAATTATATACAGGCGTCTGCACCAGCACCTTGTCCCCAGGGACCGTCAGGGCCCGTATGACGGCAGACAGCGCGGGAACCACCCCCGTGGTATAAATCATCCATTCCGGATTAATCTTCCAGCCGTGGCGGCGTTCAAACCAGTTTGTAACCGCCTCATAATAGGAATCCGGAACCCGCGTATAACCGAAAATGCCGTGTTCGGCCCTTTTCCGGATGGCTTCCGTCACCGCCGGAGCCGTACGGAAATCCATGTCTGCCACCCACATGGGCAGAATATCCTCCCTGGGCATGGAATCCCACTTGTAGGAATTCGTGCCGCGGCGCGGAACAACAGTGTCAAAATCGTACTTCATGCGGCTTCTCCGGATTGTTTTTTTCCCGTTTCAATGGAGCAATTGGCCGGAGCCTTGCAATGCTCGTCCAGAATAATATCCCCGTACTCTTCCGCAACAATGCGGCCGCTGCGCGGATTTTTGACGCTGTGCACACGCCCCTTGATTTCCGCATGCACGGAGGAATACTCAAAGCAGAGATCCGCATCCTCTCCGAGCGTGCAATTCTCCAAAACCAGGTTTTCCGCGTAGCACAACGCCTGCGTGCCGGAAATGCGGCAATTCACCAGACGAAGGTTCCTGGAATGCCAGCCCAGATACTCCCCATCCACCACGGAATCGTACACCGTCACGTCCTCCGTATTCCAGAAAGCGTCCTTGGAATGGATTTCCGCATTCCGTATCACCACATTCCTGCAATATTGGAAAGAGTAATTTCCGTTCAGGCGGAAGCCGTCAACATCTATATTCTCCCCGTGCATGAACAGGTAATCCCCATGCTCCGCCTGAACGCCGCGAAGCTTCGCATTCCGGCAGTGCCAGCAGCATTCCAGGGCATCCGTCAAAACGACGTTCTCCAGAACCATCCCGTCCATATCACGGAACATCTTGGGCGCTTCCACGCGGGTATCCTTCATGTGCAGATTCCAGGAATACCAGATGGCGGCCCGGGCGCCTTCCCTGAACAGGCAATGTTCCACCAGCAGCCCGTCATTGTGCCAGAAAGGGTACTTCCCCCGGAACTCGCACCGTACGGCTTCAATGTCGGAACATTCCTTCAGGGCGGATTCCCCCGGATAAATAATGACGTCTTCCAGCCTAAGATGGCGGGAAGCGAACAGGGGGCGTTCCCCTTCGTAGGAAGCATTTTTAATCATTCTCTTGGTCATGGCGATGATTTGATAAAAAGTCTGTTGTTTTTCATGATGTGCCTTTTAAACGGCGACGGCCGGCTTCCGGAAAAAGAAGGGAAAGGACGCCGGCCGCGTACCATGCCCTCTTCTTTCTTCATTCAGGCTATTCCTTATAGTAACTATAATGCAAAAAAATTTTAGCACTTTCTGTTTCATTATTTTTAATTCATTTATAATAAATACATATTAACTGTCATAAAATTATTTCTCAACATGCAAAATCGAGAAAAGCCTCTTCATTTTTCACTTTCTCCGCAAAAGGCGCATCTTTTACCCGGAAAGAATCCAGAAGCGGAAGGCCGCCGTTTCAGGCGGCATCTTCCGTCTCCAGTCTCCCGACCAGCGCCATAACGCCCGGAATGATGGGCGCCCCGGACCCAGGTCGCATCATCCCCGCCTCGCATCCCGGCACGACAGACACCACAGGGTATTTCCATACAGTCCTGCGCCCGCTTGCGCCTCAGGAAGCTACTTCAACAGCCGGTCCCGGCGGCCACGCCAGAATGAAATCAAACCGCGCCAGATAAACGGGAAACGACCACGTGGAGGAAAGGCTTCCCTGCTCCATCTCATACGGTTCCCTCCGGACAGAAATCCGGAACCGCAGCTTCATCCTCTTCGCAAACGGACACCATACTGCCCGCCCGCATGACCAACCGCTATTCCCGCACAGGAACGGCATTGGAGGACGGCATTTCCGGAACCCGGGTGATGCAGCCGGCAAATAATGCAATTATCCAAACTCCAGCCCTTCCCCGTCTCTCCCGTTCAAATTGCTCTGCGGATAAAAAAAGCCCCTCTGGAAATCCGGCGCCCACTCCTGCCGGAACCTTTCATGCGTCCGCAGGCGTTTCAACCGGAAAAAACAAACCGGGAGGCCTCAAACGCGGCCGTTCATTTCCGAAAGCAAGCTCCGCAGGAAAAAGCGTTCCGAACTCCTTGGGCAAGGGCCGGTTTACGGTTTTATGGAACAGGAAGACTTGGAAGCCTGCAAAGCGGAATTATCCATCTCAACAGCCAGCCAGAACACGCCGACAGCCATCAGGCCGAAAACGCAGGCTCCGGCGACGGAAAGAATGTTCATTGCCAGCTTCCGCCGCTTCGCCTCTTCCCTGCATCGACGAACCAGCGCCCGCAGCGCGCCGCAGACGGAACCGGGGCAAATGCCCCACTTTTCTTCCCGGGAGGGCTGTCTTCTGGGATACAGGTCGGACCTCATCATCACGGGATGCGGAAATGGCTCCGGCTGCATTACGGAAAGGTCTAAAGGCATGTACTTCATAGCGCCTTTTTAACGATTTTCGTTAATGCGTCAACATATTTTAACGAATTCAATTTATTTCTTTCTATCGACAATTCACGAAAATCGTGTATCATCAAGCCATGACACCGACAAAAGGGGATGTGAAACACTGGTTGAAGGCCATTGGGAAAAACCGTGACTGGCTTGCCATGGAATGCGGTACGGAAAAAGGTACGGTGAATAACTGGCTCTCCCCCTCCGGCCCCTTCCCCGCCAGCGCCATGTTGAAAATCCAATCCCTGATGTCTCAATACAAAACGGTTCAACCGGAAGACGAACCTGTCCAGACCAATCGCCTCGTGCTGGAAATCACGGAAGAGCGCATGAGGAAATATGAACGGGCCGCCTCTGAAAAAGGCGTCCCCCTCCGCCAGTGGCTGACGGATTTGGCGGACGAAGCGGCGGAGGAACGCCAGCTGCGGCCAACACACTCCCCCCTGGTTCCCCTGGTCAGACAATTTCCGTCCCATGCTGGACACGCCAGGCGTGAATACAGTACGCAAATAATCGGCAACATCGCCGCAGGCTCTCTTGCGGAAAGCGACACTGTCCCGTCTACCATTTACATGGAAAGGCCCCTGGGTAAAAACGAATACGTGGTTCGCGTAGAAGGGAAATCCATGGAACCCCTTATCCCGGACGGCTCCCTGGTAATTATGCGGCGCCATACCGTCCCCCCCATCCCCAAACCCGGAACCATTGTTCAATACCATGACGAACGAGGGGTTACTCTGAAAAAGCTCGGCCGCAAAAAAAATCCGGAAACCGGAAAAATGGAATACGTATTACATCCACTTAATCCCGACTTCGGAGACATCGAACCCATGGACGGCGGCAAAATCTCCGGCATCTATGTGGAAACCCTGGACAGGTGGGAGAAAGCTTGACGCACCGGGTAAATGTGCTATAGGTAAATCATCTTTTTTTATTTTCCGTTAGCCGTCCACGTTGGGAAACGCGGGCGGTTTTTTATTGCCATTACAGCCGTGTACAGTAGCATCCTCCCAGAAAAGCGCTCCTGTTCAGCCCTTGGCCTCCTGGTCAGGGGCTGGTCAGGGGCTTTTTTGTTAAATAGCATTATTGCGCTTTCTTCAAATCTAATAGTTGTACTTGCCTCTTATAATCTTCCCATATATCAGCCAGTGCATGATATGTTGTTTTATATTCAGGAATAGGTTTCGCCTGCATAATCCAATAGCAATAAGGATAGTCTAAAAATTTATCTCCAAGAATAACTTTAACTACAAAAACACCTGCAACATCTCGATACTTCTCAAAGAATCTTGTTTCATCTTTCCATAGATTGCATGGCTTTAGAGCATCTAAAGCTACTGCGTCAAGCATGGCTTTCTTCTTTTCATCAGTTTTAATATGATATTTTATTTCTGTGACTATTTCACGAATTGCCTTCTCCTTAAAAGTGTTTCCAAATTGGCGATATGCACCAGACTGAATATCCAGCCATGCCTGTCCAGGGTTATTCTTCACGACGCTTTGGAAATGCAGCACAAGAGCTTCAGAAGGAGATTTCGTGTTGTACTTTTCTTGCTCAATACGCCTCCATACATCATTAATACGTCTTTTGTGAGCATTTCGCACTTTGTGCGAAAAATCATTCCAAACAGTACGAAAAATTTCTTTAGAGTTATTGAATATAGGAGTTTCCTTCCCTTGGACCTTCCAATAAAGGTATGGATATTTAATGTTCTCTACTCCAAATAAAGCAGTGAAGATGCCTAATCCTAAATCATATTCCTCGTCCGGTGTGACTGGGGGCTGGTAGCCTTCCGCCTTCACCAACCCTTTTGCTTCTCAGGCGACTTTCGTCGGGCTTGAACTCCGGAAGCTTCCGGGAACCCGGCACCTGTCCCCAGTCTTGCAAGGAAGTAGGGGCGTCATTCTCCTGCAAATGATCAAAGGACTCGGGAAGAAGGTTGGAATGTTTCGCCTCCTGCGCCAAGGGGAAAAAGTCTGTTAAAGGACGATCTATTCCATAGGATACAGCAGTAAAAAATATGGAAAAAGTGTAGAGCAAAGTGCGCATGGTAAACTCAACATACACCGTACACTCCTTAATATTCAATCTTATTCCGCCAGCTTAAACCCAGGCTTGGACAAATTCGCCACCCCAGCCACGGACAAGAGCCAGGACGCCACGGAATCAGCCGCCTTGCTGCGGCTCCCGGCGCCCGCTCCGACCACGTAAGCGGCCGCCTTGGCATCCAGCAGAATCAATTCCGCCCAATCGGCAAACGTCATCTCCTTCTCCCCGGTGGCGGCTTTCCACGTATTTTTGGCCGCCCGGTAAATCGCGGAATAATCAATCACTCCGGACGCGGTGCCTGCGTAAATACGCTGGCCAGTCGCCTGCTTGTAACCAAACTCCACCGCCGCCCCCAGCATCGGCACGCCGCCAATCATGGCAACAGGAGCTCCCAGCATGGCGCCGAACCATCCGCCGTTCTTCTCCCACTCGTCCTCGTCATCCAGCAGGGCGTGCCACAGGGCAATCACCGTCTGTTCGGCAACGGACATCATTCCATATAAAGCAAGAGCCTGCCCCCAATTCCCGGAGCTCACATGAGAAACGATCATCCCCACCTTATTCAACACATCGGAACTCATAAAACAGGCCATCTTCGCAAACAGGCCCGTGGAAGCCCCCAGCATGCTCTTCTGGCTCTGCGTCAGCGGCTGGGCCACCAGCTCCAGAGCCCGGGTCACGCTCTGCATGCACAGGGCGTGCATCTCATCCTCCGTCATCGGGGCTCCGGTCCTTTTTCCTGCCTCTTCCAGCTCGGACCACTTTGCGTTATACAGGGCGGCCATGGACACGGCATTGCTCCACACGTCCATCTTCTCAATAGCCCTCATGCCGGCCATGGAAAACCTGATCGCTCCGGTGTATTTCTGATCGGAAGCATACCCCATCAGCTGGCTCACCAGTTCCGCCTGCGCGTCATTGGTCCTCGCCCGGAAAGCCTCCGTTTTCATCATCTCAAACACCCCCATGCGTCCGGTCATGGACATCGTCTGCCCCAGGTGCAGCAGGAAACTCCCCATGCCCACCTCCCCGGCAAACATCCCGTGCATCAGGCCGCTGGTCTGCTTGAGCATCGTCAGCACGTTCCAGGCCAGCAAGGCCACCGCCTTGGCGCTCTGGAAGCGGCTTGTCGCCTGGGCTCCGGCCAGCAGGGCGCCCCCCTCCATCACTCCGGCCCCGTCAATCACATCCAGCCAGTGCCGCAGGGAATCAATCCCGTGGCGCCCCATGTGCTCCTTCAGGGACGCTGCCGCCTCCTTGTCCGCCAGAATGCCGCGCCAGCGGGCAGTAATATCCGCCGTGCAAATATAATTCTCCACCTCGGCGCTCGCCGCCTGGAACACGGCCTCGCAATCCATATTCCAGGCCAGGTGCAAATTGTGCTTCCGCCTGGGAATCAGCATCCCGTACTTCGCCCCGCCGGCCACGGCATTCGTCTGTTCCCCGAAAGACGCCTTCGTATCAAGCTTGTGGTCCGCCCGGAACACGGCCCGGAAATAATTCTCCACCGCGGGGAAGGGAACCCCCTCACGCTCCTCATACACACGGGCCAGCAGCTTTCCCTGCCGGTTCATCAGCTCCCGCAGGCCGTAGCCGAACGCCAGCCCTTCGGCGCCCACAAACTCGCGCAGGCGGGCAACCTCCGCTTCTCCAATGCCTTCATTCCGCATCGTCTCCACGTACTCGGCCTGCTCGTAAAGCAAAATGGCATACATCGCCTGGGCGCGGGAAACCTTCAACGTCTCGCCCTTCCTGCCCGGGCGCACCACTTCCGCCTTCGCCGTAATATTCTTCCTCCTTCTAGCCCGTCCGTCTCCGGCCTTCACCAATTCATCCAGCTCGGCAAGCTGCCGGCGCATCTCCGGAATAAGCGCTTCCGGCACGGACGCCTTATCGTCGGAAAGCCCCCGGTCATTGTACTCCTTCCTGATTGCCTTGCGTCGTTCCTCCCTCTCCTCAAAAGACAACCCCACCCACTCGCGGGCCTCGGCGATCCTCACGGTGCGCTCCACCTTCACCAGCGGATTCAGCACTACGCCGGAATCCCCTGTCTTCTTGAAATCGGAAAGAACCCTTGCCACATCTTTGGTGCGCTGAACGCCAAAACACCGCTTAACCAGGGCCGTCACCTCCCGATCCCGGGCGTGCTTCATATTCCTCAACGCCACATTCGCCTCGGCAATCGCAGTAACCTCGGCATGCGCCAGACCGCGCAGGGCGGGAATCTTCTTCCATCCATTCAACATCTGGGAATAAGACTGCAAACCGTACTTCAGGTACTTGGCCGCCTTCGTTCTCGTAGACGCCTTCGCATCCTCTTCCGCGTCACGTCCTCCCTGGGGAGTGGCCTGCCCAAGCCCTTCCACAATCTTCTCGGCCTTGAACTTCGTCCGGCGCCTCTCCTCGTCCAACCGGGTGGACCAAGCCGTCCGTCCCGTCGTGATAAACAGGGCAAGGGCGCGCGCGCAGGCGCGCGTCTGCTCCAGTCCCATCCCGGCCAGATATCCGAACGTGTGCCAATCCTTCAATTCCAGCTCGGCCGCATCCCGTTCCTCTTCGGTGGACTGGTTGCTGGAAAGCACGCCCTCCAGCTCCAGCATTCGCTTCTCCTTCGCCTCCTGGTCCGTATTCATCATGGCGACTATCCCGTGCAAATGCCTGTAATCCTCCGCGCTCAACTTGCCCTTGTTAAACTTCCCGCTGGCCTTCTTCGTCGGCTGCACGGCCTTGATGCGGGCAACCATCTCCGCCCGCATCTGGTCGACGGCATATCGGTCTGCCTGTTCCAGCGTGCGGGCCAGCAGCTTGTCAATCACGGCATCCATGCGCTCGCTGGTATCGTCCATCAGCGTCTCCTTCTTCAGCTCATCGGAAAGCCATACCTGACCGTCCTCCAGACGGGTGGCAAGATTCTCGGCAGCTCTCATGTAAGGGTAAAGGCCAAACCTGTACCCCTCCGGCAGCGTCTTGTAAATGGAAGCCACCACGGCCATGACCCTTCCGAACGCCTCCGCGCCGTCTCCCTGCTTCACATCGTTGGCCGCGCAAACCCGGCGCCATGTCTCCAACGCTTTTGCCGTCTGGCTGCGCAGCACCTCCAAACGGTTCTTCTGCGCCTCCCGCTCCAGCGTCACCCAGACACTTTCTCTCGTGGCAAGAGAGAAACTCGCCGTCGGATCCTCATAATCCGCCCACGCTCCCCCGGTGGACTCGTCCGCAAACGCCGTAATCTTAATATCGTTGCCGTCAAAAATCACGTAATTATACGTCTGCTTCTCCTTCTCTTTCCAGCGGGATAGCCCGTCTGCGTACCTGATGCCTTTAATATCGCTGGACAGCAAAGACACGCTGGCGGCCTTCTGTGCCTCCTGTTTCGTGCCATCTTCTCCATCCCAAAAA
>NZ_MNUD01000018.1:0-4256 GCF_001917295.1 Akkermansia sp. 54_46 | reverse complement strand
GTAGGACGGCCCAGCGCGTCGTAGTCGTATTCGTGCCTTGCCGGCGGGTTGGCGCTTCCGGGCCTCCGGTAGTCGATGACGGAGAGGAGGTCGCGGCTGCTTTCATAGGTGTTGACCCGGGTCATGCCGTTGGGGTAGGCGAGTTGTTCCACAAGCCCTCCCTGTTCGCAGTAAGTCCAGGAGAAGGGGGTTTCCATGCCTTCCGCCGTGAGGGTGGAGAGGCGGCCTTTCCCGTCATAGGACAGGCGCGCCTGCTGGACGCGGCGTTCGCCCGCGCTTAATTCGTACCCGGCCGGACGGCCGAGCCCGTCATAGAGCTCGGAGACCTGCCAGGCGAGGCCGTTTGCCTCAAGGCTGTCGGTTTCCGGTTCTCCGTAGGGATTGTAGGCGAAGGTTCGCGTTCCGGAGGCATCCGTGATTTGCGTCAATTGACCGAGGTGGTTGTAGGCGAAGCTCTGGCCGGGCGTGGCGTCCGAATAGCTGATTCCCGCCAGAAAATTCCGGTGGATAAGGCAGGATGAATGTTTGCTCATCTTCATATAGCAAATGTTCCTTCCAGCTTATGCCGGAAGGAACATGGTATAAATAACAAGGAATTTTTACTCTATGATAATTCAAATTATTACCAAATACAGAAAGATTTAATGTATAGGCCCTTCTATACTTTTCAATTCCAATATATTTTTTTTGAAATCAAAATCAAATATTCCTTTAAATTCTAAATAAATAATATCAGAAGGATCAGGGAATTCTTTAGAAGAACATTCTATCGAATAATCAGATACTAGTTGCCCATTTTTCAATTTAATCAATGTTCCATTTACAAAACGAATAGGATAATATTTCATGTTTCGACATTTATCCATGAACAATTCATAATTATTTTTTTCAGTTACAGGAATAAACTCCAATTGATTATTTTTTCTTGTAACAACAAAAATAACCGATTCTCTTTTAATAGAACATACTAGAATAACTCTATTTTTGTATTCAATAATGTATGGAGAATCTATATATTCTCCTGGAATATCTTTTTCTAGGCCATGAATTTTAACATAATATTTTTTCCATATTGAACTACTAGATGATTTTTCTAATATTTGAACATCATCAACAATAGCACTATCATGATTTTTATTATGTTCTACAACCGTTTTAAGATTATATTGACAGTTTGATGTACTAAAAAATAGTATTAAAGATAATATGTATAATTTCATATAATTATTATATTATTTGTTATGCTGCTTATCCCAAATTTCTTTACCTTTTTTTTGAATAGTTTCATGAGAAACTTTATCGCTATCAAATTTTTCTGCAGTCCCAGGATACACGTAAATAGTAAAACCTTCCTTACATTTTACCCCTCCTCTTCTAGGATCCGGATTTCCTCCTAATTCCTTTACCAATTTCATAGAACCTTCCCCTTTAGAATAAGGGTTATAATCTGCAAGAATAGCGTGAATAATTAAAAGATCACCATTTGGCATCTTTTTAGTAATTGTTGCATAATCACCGGCCTTAGCACCTTTTTTTCTATCCTCTTTATTAAAAACAAGATATGGAATTACTTCTGAATTTACATATCTACGAGGGTCTGTTTTCTTTTTCCGGGGATCGAATAATGCTGTAACTGATACATAATAACCTGGAGCAGGATCATTTTTCCCTTGAATAACATCAGGACTAACAATACCGTAATTATCTTTTCCTATTCCTCCATTTCTATTATCATCTAATCCTATGTTTTTTGGATGATACGCACGAGGAGAACCGTCTGCATCCACTGTAATTTCGTTACTTCTACGCACAACTACGCTTATCGTATTTTTATCTGGACATTTTTTTGTTTCTATTGTCAAGGTTGGAGGATTTGGTTGTTTCTGGGACCATGGCCACAACCCTAAATAATCAAAATTGATGATACCATTATTATTAACGAACGCGAACAAATTCCAGCCACCTTGTTCCATGATGGGATCCCTGCTGATCCACCTGCCGTCGTGCGGATTGAGATGCCGGTAGTTGTAGCAGGGCGCGGCGTCCGCGCGCTTCCCCGAAGAGGGAAGTGACGTTCTTCATCGCGTCGTGCATGCAGTAGAGATGTTCCTTCACCTGCGTCCCGTTCGCTTCCCAGCGCGTCATGGCCAGGACGCGCGTGGCTTCCGGTTCCGAGGGGTCCCAGAGGTAGCTGCGCACAAGTACCGGCGTTTCCCCGGTCAAGTCGCATTCCGCCACCTGCAGGTAGTCCCGCCAAAACTAAAGGCAGCGTCCATCATTCTTTCTGATAGAGGAATCGCCTATCATATCCAGTATTTTCTTCCCATAGGCGAATCGATCGAGATTCCTTTTGATAATCGTTTCTTTGATTATACTACCAAAAGGAATTTCATCTTCCTCCATATTCATAAAAAACCATAAAAAATCCCATCCGTTCTTATCATCAGGATAATGTTCTATATAATTTTCCGCTACCAGTTCAAAAAGATTCGCTCTGCTCAAAATAACTTCTCCGTCTTCATTGTTCTGAAGAAGGGATAAAATATCTTTATCCTTACTCGACGAACGGATATAAGGAACAGTCATCCTGTTAAAATAACTATCTGAATCCCAGTGCACCATAGACAAACCTTCCTGGCCCCGTCCGCTGCGGATCAATTCAAATTCTTTCCTAGTCATTTGCTCCCAATTCGCAGAATGAACGATATAGCCCGCCAACTGCTGCCTCTGCTGTTGTGACAATTTTTTTATTTTTTCTCTTGATTCGGGAAATTCCGGATACTCCAGAGGAGGATTAACTACGTGTACAAATACCGGTTTCAGAGGCTGTGCCACCGTAGTCATCCCCTGGCGGCAGGATGGAAACAATGCAACCGGAAACAAGGATAAAACCCACATTCTTTTCAAGCTCATATCCCTCCCTATATCCATAATAACATCAAAGTCAATATCCTTTTACGGCATGTTCCAATAGTATACTGTTGCTATTCATTCTCCAATAATGGACAAAACAGCAAATGCCAAAAATGTTTTCAAAAATCTAAAATATAGAACACGGACAAAGATGGAATAGCTGTCTGACAAACCTGATACAGCATCGTCTTTCAGGATTTTCGGCTGTATTCCGGTATGCGGTGTGTCTCTGCAAATTGCCAGTGAATATGAACACGACTATTTGATCCATAAAAATGTGGCGTCATCACCACATGACGCCACATTTTGTTTGGAACCTGTTTTATTCAGAATATTGCCTGTCTGTCAGAATCATTTTCTCAGGAGACATGGAATTCGGTTAATCTGATTTTTCTACCACAAATTACATAATTGGAATTTTCAAAATCGTTGCAGCCGTATTTGGAGTATAGACCGCACCATCATAGCTGTTCTTAACATTGATCAACTCCTCAGGTTTATATTCGTCTCCGACTTCCTTTATTTCCAAATAAAATCCTCCACATTCATTATGCTCCTTCATTAACTGTTCAATATAGCCTTCCCCCGCATTTTTACTAACCAACGGAATTTCTTTGCCTTCAGAGTCGACATATCTGCTCCCTATGGTAATGCACCCTTTGGAAAGCCCCAATTCATGAATCCGTATAGCTGTCCTATCATTAACATACCTCGAATCATAAATTGTACCCGGCGTTCCTTTATTTAAGTCGGTTGGCGAAGGGGTTCCTCTATGGTAATTACCACCCTTATTCTTGGGGCCACCATCTTTTTTTGGAAGGATCCTGTACGGTTTATCTGCAGGTATAGGTCCACGCCCTGCGTTTTCCCCGAAATTCGTAAATATGGGTCCGATTATTTCAAGCGTAACAGGCGTATCATTTTTTTGATTTTCCGCGCATTTTACCAGTTCATTTCCTTTTTTCAAAAGCGTATCGAGAGATTTTGCCTTATACATTTTATCCGCTATCTTTTTGCATTCGGGACAAACGCAGAGTCCATCCAAAATGGAAATCAGGCAGACCATGCTTAAATCAGAAAAACGAGCGCAACTTATAAATGCCAGCAAACCCAATAAGTCAATGCTTTTTACACCATTATTCTTAACAAAGGCGAACAAATTCCACCCGCCTTGTTCCGCGATGGGATCCCTGCTGATCCACCTTCCGTCGTGCGGATTGAGATGCCGGTAGTTGTAGTAGACCAGCCCCAGTTCCTCGTCGTTGTATTCGCTGCTCCACTGGATGGGCTGGGTGACGTCCCCTTCGGCGGTGACTTCTCCGTAGGGCGTGTAGGTGTAGGCC
>NZ_MNUD01000026.1:12028-42896 GCF_001917295.1 Akkermansia sp. 54_46 | reverse complement strand
GTGATTTTTTTCGCAAAATGATTTAGAGGAGATTTTTGCCACGGTTCAGTGAAGCCGGGGAAGCGCAGGGCGGGAGCGGATGTGGAAGCGGGCGAATTGACGCGATATTTTCTTTAATTATCCTAATCAATTCATTTCAACGAATATGGATAAAGAAAAAATCAACATCAAAGACCTCGCTGTCCTTTGGAAAAAGGACAAGCGACAGTATGTGAAGCAATCCACATACTCAGCCTACGCGCTCATCGTAGAAAACCAAATCTTCCCGACGTTCGGCAATCTTTATGCCGTGACCGAAGCGGATGTGCAGTCGTTTGTAATCGACCGCCTTAATGCCGGTCTGAGCCAAAAGTATGTCAAGGACATACTCATAGTCCTGAAGATGATAGTCCGCTTCGGAGAAAAACACGGCTATCTCCAGCATTTCGAGTGGGACATCAAATATCCGACCGCTCCCGAAAAGCAGGGCATAGATGTCCTGACGGCAACAAACCATCGCAAGATTCTGGACTACATCAGTCAGAACTTCACATTCCGCAACCTCGGCATATACATCTGCCTTACTACCGGGCTTCGCATCGGCGAGGTATGCGGATTGAAATGGAGCGACCTCGACGTAGAACGCTCCATGCTGACGGTGCAACGCACGGTGGAGAGAATATACATCCTTGAAGATGACGGCACCAAACACACTCAGATTGTGGTCAACACTCCAAAGACCGCCAACTCTGCCCGCGAAATACCACTCAATAAGCCCCTGATGACGATGATACGCCCATTGAAGAAGGTGGTCAACGGCGACTACTACGTCATAAGCAACGAGCCTCAGCCCATTGAGCCGCGTACATACCGCAACTACTACATGAAGCTGATGAAACGGCTCGGCATACCTCCGTTGAAATTCCACGGGCTGCGCCACAGCTTCGCCACACGCTGCATCGAAAGCAACTGCGACTACAAGACCGTCAGCGTCATTCTCGGTCATGCCGACATCTCCACAACCCTTAACCTCTACGTTCACCCCGGGGCAGAGCAAAAGAAAAAGTGCATCGACAAAATGCTCCGCTCACTCTGACCCGGAGGAACATCCCTCTACTATAGTTTGGTTTGGTTCGGGCTGTATATATGCCCGAACCAAACCTGTATATGGAGGCTGAGCAAAGGAAAAAAAGTAATGACTGATGAGAAAATAGAAGATACGCTTGGCGCAGAGCTGTGAGGGCGCCGAAAAGTTAACGTCGTTTCTTTTTTGCCTCGCTGATTCCGTTAAGAATACATAAAAAAACACCCAACTTTGCGATTTTGGGTGAAAAATTGGGTGTTGTTTTGTAATTTTCTGATATTTAGTATTTTTTTGCAGAGGAGCGAACCTTGGGTTCCGATTTTTGGGAAGAAAGGATTTCCTGATCCTAGGTTTTTTACAGTAGTGGAAAATTCTTCCGGGATGTTCCTACTCAGTGAATGAACCAGAGGGATTCATTTCCTGAGCACTCGGAAAATGAAAAAACATTTTGTTATTTGGCCTTTTTTCCTGCGAAGCCTCATAATTCGAACACCGGGTTTTCCACGGCATTTTTTACCGTAATGAGAAATTGCACGGCCTGCTTGCCGTCCACCAGGCGGTGGTCGTAGGAAAGGGCCAGGTACATCATGGGCCGGACGACGATTTGACCGTCCCGGACCACGGGGCGTTCCTGAATGGCGTGCATGCCCAGAATGCCGCTTTGGGGAGGGTTCAGAATCGGGGTGGAAAGAAGCGATCCATACGTGCCGCCGTTGGAAATGGTAAAGCATCCGCCTTGCAGGTCCTGCATGGACAGGTTTCCGCTACGTGCTTTTTCCGTCAGGACGGCGAGTTCCTGTTCCAGCTCCGGAAACGTTTTCCGGTCACAGTCCCGCAGCACGGGGACGACGAGACCCTTGTCCGTGCCAATGGCTACAGAGATGTCATAGTACAGGTTTTCCACGATGTCCGCGCCGTCAATTCTGGCGTTGACCTGGGGCATTTCCTGCAAGGCCTTGACTACTGCCTTGATAAAGAAGCTCATGAAACCAAGCTTGGTTCCGTGCCGTTCCCGGAATTCTGCATGGAATTGTTTGCGGAGTTCCATCACGGAGGACATGTCGCATTCGTTGAACGTGGTGAGGATGGCCGCCTGGTGCTGGGCCTCCACCAGCCGGGCCGCGATGGTGCGGCGCAGCGGACTCATGGGTTTTCTGATGAAGCGCAGAGCAATTTCCTTTTCTACCTCCCTGTCCTCTCCGGCAGGAACCTGTTCCGGGAGGGGGACTTTCCCGTGTGGCTTTTGTCCCGGAAATTCCGCAGCTGGGGCGGAAGGCGCGGAAACGGGGGACTTCCGTGTTTCCGGCGAGGTCGTTTTTTTCGGCTCAAGCGGTATGAGCAGAGTTTCCCTTTCCGGTGCGGCTGCGGTTCTGTCAGCGGAAGAAATGCGGCCAAGAACTGCGCCGATAAGGGCTTCTTCCCCTTCCGGAACGAGGATTTCCAGTACGCCGCTTTCTTCCGCCTCCAAATCCGTGGAAACCTTGTCCGTTTCCAGCGTCACCAGCGTATCGCCTTTGGCTACCGGATCGCCGGCGTTCTTGTGCCACGCGGCTACGGTGGCGGAGGTGACGGATTCTCCAAAGTTGGGAGTCAGGATGTCGCTCATGGGAGGAAGATGGGTTCAGGATTGCGTCCGCGGCCCGAAGGCAGCGGCGAGAAGTCTTTTTTGCGCGGCGGCGTGCAGGGCCTTGGCTCCTTCCGCAGGGCAGGCCATGGGCGGCCGTCCCGCATAGCGGAAGGAGGTGGCGAAGAGGTGCCCCAGCCTGTTCCGCAGGTGGCCCCAGGCCCCCATGTTGGAGGGTTCCTCCTGGCACCAGACGAAGTCGCGCACTTTCTGGTAGGGTGCCAGCAGGAAGGTGAGCTGTTCCCGGGCCAGAGGATAGATTTGTTCCAGACGGATGATTACCGTGTCTGCAATATTCCGTTCCTTCCGGCAGGCGGCCAGGTCATAATAAACTTTCCCGGTGCAGAAGACGGCGCGCGTCACCTGATCCGGCGCGGGAGCGTCCGGGTCCGGCAGTACTTCGCGGAAACGGGAGGGGGCCAGAAATTCCCGGTGCGGGGAGACGGCATCCGGACGGGAGAGCAGGCTTTTGGGCGTAAAGACGATCAGGGGCTTGTGCAGATTTCGGTGCACCTGGCGGCGCAGGGCGTGGAAGTATTGGGCCGGGGTGGTGGGGTTGATGACCTGCATGTTGTCGTCCGCGCAAAGCTGGAGATAGCGTTCCATGCGGGCGCTGGAGTGTTCCGAACCCGCCCCTTCATAGCCGTGGGGCAGCAGCAGCACCATGCGGTTTTTCTGGCGCCATTTGGCCTCCGCGGCCGCAATGAACTGGTCCACAATAACCTGTGCTCCGTTGGCGAAGTCCCCGAACTGGGCCTCCCACATGACCAGAGCGTCCGGGCTTTCCAGCGCATAGCCGTATTCAAAGCCCAGCACGGAGGCTTCCGACAGGGAGGAGTTGTAAATGCGGAACGCGGTAGTGCCGTGGTTCAGCTTTTCCAGAGGAGTGTACAGGGAGCCGTCATTGAAGTCATGCAGGACGGCGTGCCGCTGGGAGAAGGTGCCGCGCTGACAGTCCTGGCCGGACAGGCGCACGGTGTGGTTTTCCGCGAGCAGGCTGCCCCAGGCCAGGGATTCCGCCATGGCCCAGTCCAGCGGTCCGCCTTCCCGGAAGGCCTCCCTGCGGCGAGCCAGGAAGCGTTTTTCCAGCGTGGGGTGGAGCGTGAAGCCGTCCGGCAGTTCCGTAAGGATATTTCCGATGCGCTGGAACAACTCCGGGCTGATTCCCGTCCGTATGCTGGTACGCGGGATGGGCGTTTCATCCGCATCCTGCGCGGTGGCGGGCAGGAGGTAGTCCACGGGATTTTCCTTCATTTGCAGGTAGGCCTGTTCCATGCCTTCCCAAAGGTCTTTCCGGATGTCCCGCTCCTGCTGTTCCGTCAATTCCCCGCGTTCCCTGAGCGCCGTTCCGTACAGGGCTGCGGCGGTGGGACGCGCCTCAATCCGCTTGGTCTGCATGGGTGCGGTAAAGGCGGCCTGATCCGTTTCATTGTGGCCCAGACGGCGGTAACAGTACATGTCCAGAATGATGTCCCTTCCGAATTTCTGGCGGAACTGGAGCGCGAAGTCCGCCGCCCATACCAGGTCTTCCGGGCTTTCTCCGTTGATATGCAGGATGGGGGACTGGAGCATCTGGGCCACGTCCGTGGCGTAGCGGGAGGAGCGGGCTTCGTCCGGGCCGGTGGTGAAGCCGATCTGGTTGTTGATGACGAGATGCACGGTGCCGCCCGTGCGGTAGCCTTTCAGCAGGGAAAGATTGAGCACTTCCGCCACGATTCCCTGCCCAGAGAAAGCGGCGTCTCCGTGCAGGACGAGCGGCAGCACATGCTTGCGTTCCGCGTCTTGCAGGTTGTGCTGCATGGCCCTGGCTCTGCCTTCCACCACGGGATACACGGCTTCCAGATGGCTGGGGTTGGAGGAGAGGCGGATGTGGAGGTCATGCCCGTCCACGTGGCGCGTGGCGGCGTAGCCGAGGTGGTATTTGACGTCGCTCCTGCCGATGGGGGATTCCGGAAGGTAGTCCGGCGTGAATTCGTGGAAGATGGTTTTCAGCGGTTTGTGGAGGATGTTGGCGAGCACATTCAGCCTTCCGCGGTGGGCCATGCCCATTTCAATGTGGGAGACTCCGGCGGCGGGACAGCGCTTGATCATGGCGTCCAGCAGGACGATGGCTCCTTCCCCTCCTTCCAGGGAGAAGCGTTTTTCCCCCATGAAGCGCTTGCCCAGGAATTCCTCAAACAGTTCCGCCCTGCAGAGATGGAAGAAGGCTTCTCTCCGGACTTTCGGGCCATAATCCACGCCGTTTGCCCGGAGCTGGATTTTTTCTTCAATCCAGGAGCGGATTTCCAGATTGTCTATGTGGTGGTATTCAAAGCCGATGGCTCCACAATAGATTTTTTGCAGCCGATTGATGATTTCACGGAGCGTGAGTGTCCCTCCGTCCATGAAGGTGCCGATGTTGACGGGCTGGTCCAGATCCTCTTCTCGGAATCCCATATCCTCCGGGGTGACGGGGAATCGGGGCCGGTCCGACGGCTCCAGCGGATTGAAGCGGGCGCATTGGTGTCCCATGACCCGGTAGGCCCGGATGAGCTGGCTGATGCGCCCGCGGCCTTCCGCGCTTTCCGGAGGAACGGTGTAAAGGGACGTGTCCGCATCGGTCCCTGTGTTTTCTTTTTTCCCGGGGGCTTCTCCGCTCCCCAGTTCGTAGCCCTCGAACCAGGCCGCCCAGAGAGGATCTACGGACAGGGGATCGTTTTTCCATGATTGATGGAGTGCCGTAATTTCCTCCGGAGGGATTTTGGAGAAGATGGAGGCATTCATGCGGCAGAGCGGATGGTACGGGGCGTTTTCAGTTCTCTGATCGCTATTTTTGTCCGCAGGGCGTCAATAACTGTGTTCGTTGAGCTGAACTTTTCCACGGAAGACCCAGTAAATGGCGGCGGAATAAGCCAGAACGAGCGGCACGCCCATGATGGCTATGTATGTCATCACGACCAGGCTTTCCCGCGTGGATGAGCCGTTGACGAGCGTCAGGGAGTGTTCCGGGTTGGGCATGGAGTAAAGCAGGTTGGGGAACATCGCTGTCCCGAAGAGAGCCATCATGCAGCCCATGGTGGAGCAGGAGGCGACGAAGGCCCAGCCCGGACGGTTCCTGTGGATGAAGAGCCAGATGGACGCGATGGAAATGACCGCCAGGGCGGCGATGCCGTAAATCCAGGGGGAACGTTCCAGGGCCGCCGCTACGTGCGGAACATACAGCAGGGTGGCAGCCCCGTGCAGGATGATCAGGACAGTGAAGATGATGACGCAGGGTCTGAGCAGTTTCCTGATTTGTTCCTGAAGGCTGCCCTGGGTTTTCATCAGCAGGTAGATTCCCCCGTGCATGGAGAACAGGGCGACCGTCGTCAGCCCCAGAAGAACGGAATAAGGATTCAGCAGGCTGAGGAATGTTCCGGTGAAGTTTCCCTGCTCATCCAGAGGAATGCCTTTGGTAACGTTCCCCATGGCTACGCCGATGAGCAGGGCCGCCAGAAGGCTGCTGATGGAGAAGGTGGTATCCCATCCCCTGCGCCACCATTTCATGGGCTGCTTGCTTCTGAATTCAATGGACACGGCGCGGAAGATAAGGGTAAGGAGCAAGAGCATGAAGGCCAGGTAAAACCCGGAGAAGACGGAGGCGTACACGTACGGAAAGGCGGCGAAAAGGGCACCTCCTCCCGTGATGAGCCAGACTTCGTTTCCGTCCCATACGGGGCCCACGGCATTTAGTGTGAGTCTTCTGTTTTCATCGCCCTTGATGAAAAGCTGAAGGGCGCCGGTTCCCAGGTCAAAACCGTCCAGAATGGCGTATCCGGAGAAAAGCACGCCGACGAGGATGAACCAGATGATTTGCAGGTCTGCGAGAGTGAGATTGTCCAACATGGTTTTAAAAGAGGGGTGAAGATTAGTCTTTGACAAAAGGAACCTGGAGTTTGCCTTCCCCGGCGCCGTCGTCTTCGTCAGTTTCCTGATCCGGACCTTTGCGGATTTTATGGGTGATTTGATAGAGGAAGAGGGCCAGCAACAGGGCATAAATGATAAAGAACATACCCAGGGAGGAAAGGGCTTCCGCCGCGGTGAGGGTGGGGGATACGGCGTGTTCCGTTCTCAGGATGCCGTACACAATCCATGGCTGGCGCCCCAGTTCCGCTACGGCCCAGCCCGCCTGGTTGGCTATTTGCGGGCCCAGTACGGAGAAAACGAAGCACCAGAGCAGCCAGCGCTTCTGGAAGAGCCAGCCCTTTTTCCAGCCCCACAGGCCCACCAGAAACAGGGCCGCCAGGGCGCAGCCAATCAGGATCATGAGATGGAAGGAGTAAAAGACGGGCAGGATGGGAGGGCGTTCGTCCTGCGGGATGCCGTTCATGCCGGTGATGGCCGTGTCCAGGTCATGATGGGTCAGGAGGGTGAGCAAGTATGGGATGGAGATGCCCGTCACTTCATGGGTGGACGGGTTCATCCAGCCGATGAGATGGAGGTCCTGTGGGGCGCCGGATTCCATGACGCCTTCCATAGCCGCGAATTTGGCGGGCTGGTGGATGGAGACTTCTCGTGCGCTGGAATCTCCCGTGATGCCCATGCCTGCCACGCCGATGAGGCCGATGACCAATGCCACCTTGAAGCTTTTTTCCGATCCACCGGTAAAACGTTTTTTCAAAATATACCAGGCGGAGACGCTGAGGACGAGCGTGGCTCCCGCCAGCCAGCAGCCGGAGAGCGCATGCGTCAGGCGGTCAACGGTGGACGGATTGAAGACCACGTCATAGAAGCTGGTGATATGGGCCTGGATTTTTCCGTTTACTTCCACCAGCTTGTATCCGGCGGGCGTCTGCATCCAGGAGTTGGCCACAATGATCCAGATGGCGCTGAAATGGGCGCCGAGAGCGACCATGCAGGAGGAAAGAAAGTGCATTTTGGGGCCCACCTTGTCCCAGCCGAAAAGCAGAATGGCCAGGAAGCCTGATTCCAGGAAGAAGGCGAAAATGCCTTCTGCTGCCAGGGGACTGCCGAAGATGTCGCCTACGCAGCGGGAATAATCCGCCCAGTTGGTGCCGAACTGGAATTCCATCACGATGCCGGAAGCTACGCCAAGGGCAAAGATAATGCCGAAGATTCTGGTCCAGAATTTGGCCTGCTTGTGGTAGAGGTCATTTTTCGTTTTCAGCCAGAGGCCTTCCAGGGCGACCAGAACCACCCCCAGACCGATGGTCATCGGCGGGAAGATGTAGTGGAACATGATCGTGATGGCGAATTGGAGACGGGATAATAAGACCGGATCGTCCATGATTGATTGGGGATGAGTGGATGTTTATGGAACAGGAGGACGGCAGCCAAATACCGATACCTTCATACTTTATACATCCCAAAAGGGCCTTTGTTCAATTATTTTCCTTTTCCGAGAATAACTTTTTTAGATTGTGTCTAAAAAAGAACGGTTTAACATTGGATGAACACGTCCATTCCTTCTTCCGACAGAGCAAAAAGAGCCAGCATGTCCCTGGGAGAAAGGCGTATGCAGCCATGGGAAGCCGGGGTTCCCAGCAGTTCCGTATCGTTGGTGCCGTGGATATAAATATAGCGGCTCCGGGTATTGGCGTTGTGAGGTTCCAATCCGTCCAGCCACAGAATTCGGGTCAGAATGAAGTCGGAATGTTCATCCATATTTTTCGGGATGGCGGTGGGATAGCGGCCTGCCGGAAGACGTGAGATGAAAATAGTATCCTCCGGTTCTCCGTCCCCGATTTTTTTGCAGATGCGGAGATGCCCTGTGGGAGTTTTCCCGGAACCTTCTTCATGGCCAGCGCCCGCCTTCCCGCTGGAGACGGGGCATCGGAGCAGGACTTTTCCGGATTTTTCCAGCTCCAGTTCCTGACAGGACAGATTAATGCGTATGAAAGGGGAAGCCATGACGGGGGAAGGAGTCAAAGAAGAGTTACTCCTGTTGTTCCATCCGGGAGATGATGGCCTGAATGGCGGTTGTCAATTGCTGCGCTACTTTGTTGTAGGCTGCCTGTCCGCAGCCGATGGGGTCGGCGATGCCACGGTTGCCCGTGTAGCAGGTGACCAGCCTGACCTTGTCCGCATGTTCGGGGAAATTGGCAAGCAGGGCGGCAAGGTGGCTTTCCGTCATGGCGTAGACATCTGTGGCGTTTTTCATCAGTTCATCCGTAACAGGGCGGCTTTCATGGCTGGAGAGATTGACGCCATGCTCCCGGAGGACGTGGAGTGTTTCCGGACTGGCTGCCTGCCCGGGCCATGCGGCTGTTCCTGCGGAACCGGCCTGCCATTCCGGATGGTGCGCGGAAAGTTTCCGGAACAGGCCTTCCGCCATGGGGCTGCGGCAGGTGTTGCCGGTGCAGATGAAGAGGATGTGTTTGCGCTGTGTCATGAGTCGGGGCGTTCTCTTTTGGAGTGATGGGGGATAGGTACTTCGTTGGGTTCCTGATACAAGTTGTCCGGGGGCAGCACATGGCCGGCGCCGCTGCCTTCCGACGAGGGGGGGGCGTCGTCTTCTTCATCTTCATCCTCTGCATCGCGGGAGGGGGGGGAAAGCTGGGGGAACAGACTGCACGCCAGGGCTACGCACAGTACCGCCGTTATGGGAGTCATGACGGGGAACCATGTATCATGAGCGGAAAACAGGTACCATGCAATGAAGGGAACGAACAGGATACAGAGGCCCCAGGTGATGAAGCGCCCTCTGCGTTGAAAACGCAAAGCCCATACGGACAGAAGCAGGACGTCCAGCACGATGATCCATTGTACCCAGGCGGGGGCTATGGGAATCAGGACGGCAGGGGCAGGGGCAAGCGCTCCCATGATGCTGCGGACAGTTTGCGCCGCCAGAAGGGATTGCGCGTCCGGCGTGTCGGAAAGGGCGGATGGTTCGGAAACGAGTACCGCATCCGCAGAGGAAAGCAGTTTTCTGACGGCAGTAGTATCCGGCGGACGCAGGCCGGACATGACGGGGACGATCACTTCCTTCGTGTCCAGAATGGTGGGGCTGCTGTTTGCCGCCAGGGGGATGCGGCCGTTTTTATCCAGAGGAATGGAGCGTTTGCCGCCCAGAAAAAGGGTGTCTCCCGGAATGATTCTGACATCACTGGGTTTCAGGTCCAGGGCATTCAGAGCGGCCACCAGAGGAAGAGTGGGAATGATATCCCCGCCCCAGCGGATGAAAAGCGGCGGGGAGACCCTGTTTTCCGGAGCTGGGGAAAACAGCTCGTTATTTTCCACGACGGTTCCCAGGGAGGGGGCTGACGTGGTTATTTGCGGAGGTTCCCCTACGAACCTGTCCGCGCGCGGGAACTGGTCCGTCTTTCCTACGATGTTGGAAGCGGGAATAATCAAGTCTTTCCAATCCGGCGGAAGGGGCGAGCGGCGGGCGGATTCGCTCATTTGCCGGCCCAGAGCCTTGTGGAGGAAGCGGTCCAGTTCATACCCCACGGCGGCTTTGACAATGCTGTCCGGCTTTTCTTCCCAGGTCATGGGGGACATCACGTAAACATTCCTGGCTCCCTGTTCATACAGGTGCCGGAACAGCACTGTGTAATCCATGGGATTGGGAGGATAGGAGGCGAAACTGTTCAGTGATGATTCCCGGTGCAGGGAAACCACGGGAAGCTGGGCCGTCTGCCCTTTGTTGAAGTAATCGTAGGGCTGGAGGACGATGCTGTTTTCCGTATTCAGCCCTTCCGGGCGAACAGTCCGGTATTCCCCAGCCAGCAAATGTTCCGCTGCCTGTTCATAACAGAAAATGGTAGGAGGAAGAAGCACATACCCCAGAATCCAGCCCAGCCCCAGGGAAATCTGGAACAGGGACAGGATAAGCAGGAATTTGGGGGGAAGCGTCATCAGAGGGGCTGGGAAAAATCATGCTAGCATAGCAGCCAGCGGTTCTGCAAGCGTGGAGCCGGGCAGAAGCTTCCGCAGGTGTCCCAGCCCGGCGGGAATCTGAGCCAGATACCAGGTTTTTCCCTGGTTGTGGCCGATATTGGCGTAAGCACCCAGCATCTGCATAATCCGCTGCAGGGCGCAGGCACGGAAAATACGGTGATCTATGGAGTGAGCGGAGATATTTTCCCACTCCCTGAGCAATTCATCCGCCTGTTCCGGTTCCAGACGGGCGTAGCCGTCATAGACCAGGGAGGCCAGATCATATTCCGGACGGCCGCCGCGCATGCCCTGAAAATCAATCAGCCAGGTTTTTCCCGCGTGGATATGCACGTTCTGGGACTGGCTGTCCCGGTGGACGGGGCATTCCGGAAGGGCCGACAGAAACTGCGCCTGCTCTTTCAGGGCGGGATGGTTCAGGAAGGAAGCCGGTTCCAACCCCAGGTGGGATCCCAGGAAATGTTCAGCAAAATAGGACTGCTCCCAGCGGTACAAGGCCTCGTCAAAAGCGGGCTGGAGGGGGAATTCCTCCGGAAACGGGCAGGAGTGAAGCAGATGGAGTTGTTCCATAGCCCGGATGTAGCGCAGGCGCAGGGAAGGCCAGGGTTCTTTCCGGAAAGCCAGCAGGTTGGCGTCTCCCAGGTCTTCCACCAAGGCGGCTCCGCATCCGGGACCGAGAGGTTCATAATCGTAAATTTCCGGCACGTTGACACCGTGGGCGTGCAGATGCCGGGCTGCGGGGATAAAAGAATCATTGTCCGCACGGTCATTTCCCCACTGGATGCCGATGCATGTGCGGCCGCCAAAATGGATGCGGACGATCGTACGGCCGGAGGCTCCCAAAGCCAGGGGACGGAAATCTTCCTGACGCGGAATAATGTGAAAACTCCGGTGAACCAGACGGGACAATTCTTTCATGGAAAGGTGGCGTGGCTGCGTTAAGAGCCTTGCGTAAGGATGGCGTATGAAGGATGACGGCACCCTTCATACGCCGAAAATGAGGAAAGGCAGGGCAATCAGGCGGGGAACTGGTGGTCTTCCCCATAGCCGTAATGCTCCACGACGTAATCCACATCCTTGTCTCCGCGGCCGGAGCAGTTTACCAGAATGGCGCCTCCTCTGTTTTCCCGTGCCCACTTCATGGCATACGCGATAGCGTGGGAGCTTTCCAGAGCGGGAATGATCCCCTCGTAACGGGAAAGTTTGAAGAAGGCGTCCACGGCTTCCTCGTCTGTGGCGGTGACATAGTTAACGCGGCCGATGTCGTGCAGATAGGCGTGTTCCGGCCCTACGGAAGGATAATCCAGGCCGCTGGCTACGGAATGGACCGGTCCCGGATTGCCGTCTTCATCCTGGAGCATGATGCTTTCAAAACCGTGCAGGACGCCCTTGCGTCCATAGGTGATGGAGGCGGAATGGTCCCCAAGCCTGGAACCTTTGCCGAGGGGTTCTACGCCATAGATATCCAGCGGGTCTCCCAGGAAGGCGGTAAACATGCCCATGGAATTGCTGCCGCCGCCCACGCAGGCGCAGACGGCGTCCGGCAGAAGTCCCGTCATTTCCAGGAATTGTTCCCGGGCTTCCACGCCGATGCACATTTGGAAATCGCGCACCATTTGCGGGAAAGGGTGGGGGCCTACCACGGAACCGATGCAGTAAATGGAATCCTGATAACTGTTCAGGTAAGATTCAAAGGCGGAATCCACAGCTTCCTTCAAACTTTGGAGGCCGTGCGTGACAGGCACCACCTTGGCACCCAGGATTTTCATGCGGGTGACGTTCGGAGCCTGCTTGGCAATATCTACCGCTCCCATGTGAATTTCGCATTCCAGGCCGAAGAAGGCGGCGGCTGTAGCCAGCGCCACGCCATGCTGTCCTGCGCCCGTTTCCGCGATAATGCGCTTCTTGCCCATGTATTTGGCCAGAAGGCCTTCCCCCATGCAATGGTTGAGCTTATGGGCGCCTGTATGGTTCAAATCTTCCCTCTTCAGGTAAATTTGAGAGGTGCCCAGGTGGCGGGAAAGGCGTTCGCAGTGGTAAACCGGGGTGGGACGTCCCTGAAACTGTTTGCGGATGCGCCGCAATTCATTAATGAACTGGGCGGAGTGGGCTATCGTCTGGTAGGCTTCCGTAATTTCTTCAAAAGCGGGAACCAGCTCGTCCGGCAGGTAAACGCCGCCGTATTCGCCAAAACGGCCCTGGGCGTCTGGAAAATTGCGTAAATAAGTATGGAGATCCATGGTCTGTTGCGTTCGTGACTGCCAGTATTTAGCACGATGCCACAATTCAGGCAAAAACAATCTCCCCGGAAGCCCTTTTAAAAAAGAAAGGAAAGAAAAAGGACTTCCCCGCAACAGGGGAACGGTTTCTCCGGGAGAGACCGGGAGGAAAAATCGGAAATCAGGCCAAACGGCGCTTTCTGATGGATTTTCCGGTATCGGCAAGCGTCTGGCGTGCGTCCGGATCCGCTCCGGCCATCAAGGCTGCCAGATCCCGAACGATGTTCTGGCGCATGCGAGCTACCAGATCGCGCCCTTCCTGGGTGATGGCGACCATGATTTTGCGGCGGTCTTTGGCTGCGCTCATGCGTTTCAGGTAGCCCATTTCCTGTAATTTATCCACCATGCCGGTAGCGGCCGCGGTAGAATGCCCCATTTTCTGGGCAATGCTGGACATGCTCAGAAAATCTTCGCTGGCCAGATAAGTCAGCAGGAAAAACTGGGGGTAGGAAACCTTGCCCTCATTCAATTCTGAAGAAAGGTTCAGAATGCAGGAACGTTGCGTGAACAGGATGAAATCCGCCAGCTTGTTTGCTTCTTCGGAAATGGAGCTCATGATCGTTGTGAATGTATGGGAGGGTTGATAGCGATACCCGTCCGGAGACTCGCCGGCGGTTCGGCCAACCTACCGCCGCGTCCTTCTACGGGCAAGTCAAAAATATAAATTTTTATTAAAATTTTACATTTGCGGATAATAAGCATTTTGATGGTATTTGAAATACAATATGTTGACTGTTAATAGAATGGATATATTCTGAATATAGAATGTGAATAACATGTTAAAAATAGATATAAGCTATTGATAAACGGTAGTTTTTCACAAAACTTCCGGGAATCCGCAGCAAATCTGGCATAAAGAGGCGTTGCAGCATGACAAGCCTGGATTGAAGAGGGCTCTTGTGCAGAGGCTTTTCATGGGAAATAAAGCCTTGCCGGAGGAAAATTTTATACAGCGGGAAGCAATATTTTCCTGCCCTTGAGACGGACTTGGAACTTCTGCAGTCTTGACGTGAGAGTAGAGAAAGGGGGCGTTGAAAACTTTCTTTCATGGCCTCCTTCCTGCCGCGATAGTTGCGGTTCCTTGTTTACGGCGGTATGAGTCTATGACGCTTGTAAAGGCAGGAAAAACCTTTTTAAACGGTCCTGGAAGGAGGGGAAAAGAACAAACGGAAACCTGCCCCATACTGATGGAGCAAGCGCCGTTACAGACCCGGTTTGGGAATGACGCTCTGCTTTTGGGAGAGAAAAATTGCTTCTTCCCCAAAAGTCAAAGGCTGGCGGAAGTAATAGGGGAAAATGCTCAAGGAGCCGGAAAAAGACTGCCGGGGTTCTAAGAGGTTACCTGCAAAACTCCTATTATCCGGAACGGCCTATTTTGAAAATAGTCCAGCGGCAGTGAAAGGGCCGGGCGCATCAACCGCATTAATAAATGCTCCATTACAGATGACGCATCATTGGTTATCGGCACGGTGTGTAAAAGAGCAATTGCGCCGTCCATGTTCATATTCTGAAGGTCCGTTATCAAATGTTCACGACCATGGAACTTAGAGCCGTTACCATTACATTTCAATGATATCGGTTTGCTGGGGATGCGTGGTTCATTAATTTTTTCAGCATTTATTGTTTACGAGTGGTTCTTATGTCATTCCTCGCTATTCCGCACAACGGAAAATTTTGTGATCCGTCGGCCTGTTTCCTGAAAAATAAGAAAGACGGCGTTGCTTGCCGTCCCAGCTGCCGCCATACAGCAAATCCAGCTGCTTGCAGCATTGCAGGCAGAAAATCATGGAATAAAACATTACTGTCGGCAACATCATTGCATGCCGCCAACCTTATGCTTGTATCCGCAAGATATTTTATTCCCCCGCCATTCTCCGGTAAATTTTTTCTGGAACTCTTTTCCGGAGAATGGACGGAGAACAATAGCAACAACTAGTTGGCGGGAGGCGGCGTAAAGGTGCGGGCTGACATATCCTTGTCCAGAACCAGCATTCCCTGTCCTTCTCCCTTAATCATGCGTAATTTGCTGATGATGTCCTTGACGGTTTCTTCCTCTTCCACCTGTTCGGTGACAAACCATTGCAGGAAAATATCCGTGGCGAAATCCCGTTCTTCCTTGGCAAGATGCACCAGCTCGTTGATTCGGCGAGTGACTTCCTGTTCGTGGGACAGCGTTTCTTCAAAAATTTCAAGAATATTGGACCAGTTTGCATCCGGAGCGTCTATGGAAAGCATTGTAACCTGGCCTCCGCGGGAAAGAAGGAAATCATAAAATTTCAGCGCATGAGCGGTTTCTTCCTGATATTGAATGCGCATCCAGTGGGAAAAACCTGTCAGACCGGCATCCTGCAGATAGGCGGACATGGCCAGGTAAAGGTTGGCTGAATACATTTCCCATTTGATTTGCTCATTAAGAGCAGTTGCCATTGTTGTACTGATCATATTGTAAAATCCTGTTGATTTTTCCCACTTCTACAAAACAAAGTCCGCAGGATCAAGATAATCCTGCGGACTGTATGACGGGAAGGGGGGGAAGGGAAGGCGTCAGGCTTTTGCGGAAACCTCCTCCGGAATATTATTTTCAGGGAGTTCTTCCGCCGGAACGGAGGGGAATTCTTTAGTTTCCGTAACCACGCTGTTTTCTTCAGATGCTTCCTCCCGGGCGGCTGCCGCCTCGGAAGAAGAGGCGGCCTTCTGTTTTTCTGGTGCAGCGGAGTCCGTTGCCGGCGCTTCCTGGCCCTTCTCTTCCGGTTTCCGTTTTTCCTTGGGAGCCTTCTTGGGAGAAGGAGCTTGAGCGGAGACGGTTCTTGGACGGCTGACAGTGTTATTGGAGAAAACAAGGATGTAGCCCTGTTCGGACAGCCAGAGCAGATCACGAACCAAATTCTGCTGTTTTTCCATGGCCTGGGCTACTACTTCTTCTGTGGACTTTTCCTGTTCCGGGACTGGGGCCAGCTCTTTAAGCATGGCATCGACGCCTTTGCCGGGATTATTGGCCGCCCAGGTGGCAATGGACATCAGGGAATCTGATAAGACGGTGCCTTCTTCCATGGCCTTGGGGCGTGCCGGGCCGGTGTAATGGTTGCCTTTCCACTTGAAAATAGGCATATGATGCCGGGCTAACCCGTGGCAAAGGTTGGGAATCAGCATGCTGGGATGGCGGCGGGTGGTGCCGGATAATTGGATCAGGTGCGCCCACAGACCGGGGGAGAGGTGATTCTTTTTCACGGCTCCGTTGACGAACACCTTGTCCGTAACGTCATAGCACTCGTCAAAGTGGTTGGATTCGAAATCCTGTTCTACCGCGGCGGGAGATTCCAGAAGCACTTCGGAGGCTCCTTCCCGAACGGGCTTCCAGGCGGTGCGTTTGGAAACGGCTTCCTGCCATGCCTGGACAGCTTCTTCGCTCTTGTCCGTCACAATCTTGGAACGGAAAGCCTCAAAAGTCATGTTGGCAAATTTGGTGCGATGCAGGTTCATCAGGGCGGACTGGTAGCCGTGCCAATTAACGGGACCTATCAGCTCGTTGTTTAAGGAACATTTGGCAATGGCTTTGAAATCTCCTTTTGGAGCTTCCACTTCCTGTTCTACGGATTCGTAATATTTGGGCATCCAGGTGGACTGCCAGAGGTGTTTGACGGCCTCCTGTCGGGAAATAAAGCAGGCGCCGTCGCCATGCTTGCAATGGTACAGATCCGGGCCGTTTTCCTGCTTCATGAATACCAGGTCATAACGGTCGTAGGAACCCATGACCACCTTGGCAAGATCCAGCAGGGAAATGGTGCGGCGGTGTTTCTGTACTTCCTGGTGCAGGGCAGCCAGGCCGGAATCCACGGGGCGCAGCTCCACGCGCAGGCCTTCCGTCGGTTCCTCCATGGCGGAGCGGGGAGTTTGATCGCGGCGGTTGCGGAAGGAGCCGCGCGTGCGGTCTTCCCGGTTAAACCTTCTTTCGCCGCTTTGACCGTCAACACGATGTTCCCCCCGGGGCTGACGGCCTTCACGGTTGTCGCGCCGCGGTCGGCGGTCGCCTCCCTGCCTGTCTCCGGACCTGCGTTCCGGGTAGGATACAGGCCGTTCCTGACGGGCTCCCGGTCTCGCCCAGGCCGGACCAAATTGAAAGTCGGCCAAGCCGGAAAGGTCCGGAATCTGCTGCTTGGGGTCTGTGGAAGGAGTTTCGTCGGTCATCATGTACGGGTTGTTTCAATAGCAACTAAATGAGGTGGATGGCAATCATTTTACGTGCAAACAGACCGAAAATTGTTCAAAATGTCATGAAAGGCATCTGGAAATGCAACTATTTCCGGTGTATCCTTTCAACTCAACTTCTGTCAAATGCTCTATATGGATAAAATACGTCAACGACTTTCCGACCTTGGTTACGCCATTTACGATGCTCCCGCTCCCGTAGGCTCCTATGTGCAATGCGTACGCACGGGCAACCTGCTTCACCTCTCCGGCGGCATTTCTGTGAACGGGGACGACAAATACTTTGGCAAAGTAGGGCAGGAGCTGACGGTGGAAGAAGGTCAGGCCGCTGCGCGCGCCGCTATTTTGAATCGTCTGGCCGTTATTGTGCAGGCGGTGGGGTCTCTGGAAAAAGTATCCCGAATCGTGGCCGTGAACGGATTTGTAAATGCCGGCCCGGATTTTTATGACCATCCTAAAGTATTGAATGGCGCATCCGATCTGCTGGTGGAAGCCTTTGGAGAAATTGGCCGCCACAGCCGTACGGCGGTAGGCGTATCCGCCCTGCCGCTCAATGTAGCGGTGGAAATCAGCATGGTGGTGGAAGTTCGTGATTAATATTAAAAACCGGAAGGGATTCGTGCTTGAATCCCGGCGGCATTCCTGTAGAGTGCCGTCCGGTCAATGCCCCCGTGGCGGAATGGTAGACGCTGCAGACTTAAAATCTGTTGTCCGCAAGGACGTACCGGTTCGAGTCCGGTCGGGGGTACTTCTTTAAATAACAATGAATTATGTAAATTAAAGGCTCGCTGTTTGCGGGCCTTTTTGTTTTGCTTCAATATCATTTGTTGGCTGATTCTCCATCAATAATTTTTGTTTTCCCGGATGAGTAAAACAAGGATGGCGGTGTTTCGTGGCTATTCTTGTCATGAAATGCAGAAAGCAGAGAGAAGAATGTTGAGTGGAAACAGTTCTGAAAAAAGAGTTTATAACAGGGCGCCTCTGGCTGAAAAATAGAAATACGGAGTATGAAATTGTTGGGTATCTTCCGGTTTGGAAAATCAGATGGTTCATGGCGCCCTGGAAAAAAGGGAATGCTGCTGGCGTTGAAAATAGCAGGAGGCATGTTTGCGGGAGCGGTTGTGGTATGCGTTGCCGCAGAATGGTACATTTATTCCGTTTCAGAGGGCAGGATTGTTGAGCATTCCAGGGATGTTCCCGTTCGTGCTCCTGTTTTGGTGTTAGGATGCTCCCCAACATTCATGGGGAGCCCTAACGGATATTTCCATAACAGGATGGATACGGCCTCGGAACTTTGGAAAGATGGAAAAGCAACGGTTTTCATCGTTTCCGGAGATAATAGTTCTCATGCTTACAATGAACCGGAATGGATGAAACAGGCTCTGGTGGAACGTGGCGTTCCAGAGGAACGGATTGTATGTGACTTTGCGGGATTGCGGACTTTGGATTCTGTCGTGAGGATGAAGGAAATTTTTGGCGTTTCGACGATGATTGTTGTTTCTCAGGAATTTCATAATGAACGCGCCCTGGCAATCGCAGCGCATGAGGGGATGGCGGCCTGGGCCGTCAGCGCGCCGGATGTTCCCAACCGCCGTTCCCGTATGAAAAGCTGGTTCAGGGAGCGTGCGGCCCGCGTATGGATGATGCTGGACTTGTGGGTTTGGAGCCGTGAACCCCGTTTTTTGGGAGAACCTGTGGTTTTGCCGGAAATAAAAGAGGAAAAATGAACAATACTTCATGCGGCAGGGCTCGTCATAAGATGTCTTTGATGCGGTACGGCAACCCAGAGGGAGGGGGTGCCCGCGCCTCGAATCATTAAATGCTGAATGGTCCAATCATGTCGGCTACGTGGGATGATTTGCCATGAAGATGAACAAGGCCAGAAAGCCTGAGTGAACAATTCGTCATGAAGACGGTCGGAGGTGGTGGCCGTACGTTTCATTGTCCTTCATGGAAGAAACAGGTGCAATCCTTCCCCTTATCTTATGCGTATGGGTGGGCAACGGTTGAAAAAAGGATGGTTGGGAAACATCAGAAAGCTGATGCTCTGGTCGGAATAAGCTTGCCTCCATGTCTTGGGAATAAAACACTCCGGAACAGGTTCTGTTGCGTTTTGATGCGGCTGACGCTCCCTGTTGGAATTCCGTATTTGATTAAAAAGGGGAAAGGATACGGTAAAAATCATTGACTCTTTCCGGGAAAGTGCTATGCAGATTTTAGTGCTTTGTGAAAAGCGGGCTGTTTTATTCCGGCTGTCATGTTCCCTTCTTCTAGCGGTCAGGAAGGCCGTCTCTCCAACGGCAAAGGCTCGGTTCAACTCCGGCAGGGAATGCCATCCGGCAGCCATGTTTTGTTTCCTGCCGTGAAAAGGCGGTAAATTGCATCAGGAAAAGCAAGCTACGGGGGAGTTATGATGGAAACACGCTTTCAATGACTTTCCCCGTCCATTCCGGTAGTGGCTTTCCTCCGAATAAATGAAGAAGCATGGGAGCGGTATTGGTGGTATTATTTGGTTCGGAAATCAGGAAATTTCTCTTAATGCCCGGACCTGAAATCCCCCATGGAACTATCATTTCCGCTGCGCTCGTCCCCCCGTGGCCCTTTCCGATTCCCCCATGATCCGTCAGAAATAGAAAATGCGTATCGTTGAATAAGTCTTCCTGCCTCAATTTCTGAAAAAAGATTCCAATTTGCTGATCCGCCTCTTCAATAGATTGAAGGTATTCTCTGGACATCCAGCCGTATTTGTGCCCCGCATGATCTGTATGAACGGAATAGAGAAAAACCACAGTCGGGTTGTAGCGGTGTTTCTTGACGAATTGGAAAGCCTGATGGTAATTGGAAGCATAGGCGTCGTTTGCCAGGTACTTGATTTCATCCAGGTATTTTTCGTTGAACGGATAGGCAAGAGGTTTCCAATTATAGTAAAAAGCTGTTTTGCAGGAAGGCTGGCATTTTTTCAGGGCCTGGAATACGGAGGGATAATATCCGTCTTCGTCTCTCCGTACGGCGGGGTAGGAGGAATTTGCCGGCGTCCAGTTATTATTGAAGACTCCGTGCTGTTCCGGGCCGCTGCCGGTTAAGTGACTGGTCCAGTTAGGTAACGTGACGGAGGGCATCACAACCCGCGTATCCAGAGAAAAAGCTCCCTGTGACATCATTCCTTTTAAAGAGGGCGCATGCGCCTTTTGAAAACCTTCCACACAAATACCGTCCAGGGAAATCATGATCACTCTTTTGGCGGAATTATCGGAAGTTCTATCTGGTACGGAATTTCTGGGAATGCCGGAATCATATTGTGTAGTGGCAAGGGCTGTATTGCCCGTTGTCATTCCTGCTGCCGCCAGGCCTAATTGATTCAGGAAATTCCGGCGTGTTGTTTGATGATAAGAGTTTTCCATATAAAGTACATACTGTTGGCTTGAAGTATTTTTATCAACGCTTCTGGATATTCGGGAAGCTCATTTCATCGTATAGTTTTTTACGGACAGGGGCCGAATCCGGGTTTCAAAGCAATTTTTCCAATAATTCGTTCCTTTCCTGTGATAGGATGGTTTTATAGAGAAAGGATATTATCATTTATTGTATTCAAATAGTTAAGTGGGTGTGACAATATAGGAATGCTCCGCAGGCTGTCTCATCTGCGATTTAGGCAAAGCATCTTCCATACGCTTCAAACGAGGGGGCATATCATATTTGTTACGGGCCGTATCCTCATCAATGTTGGCCAAAATGCCGGGCGGGAGCGGGGACTTTCAATCTGGACGTTTTACACAGGATGACATTTTCCGCGAGCTGGAGCAGATTTTTCAAGGAAGTGGGTGTTAGGTGCAGTCAGCTCCCTGAAGAAAGATCAGCCGGAGGCAGACAAATATCCCTGATGTTATTCCTCCAACAAGACGGGACAAGCCCGGCAGGTGTGGGTGTTTGCCAGCCATCACGATGCTCGCGCCGCCATTATTAAATCAGCCAATTAGCATAATGATACCATGAGAGAGATACAAATACAGTTTTCCAAGCCCGGTAACTGGAGGGAATTCACACTGACAGCCATCTACCAGGATTCGGATGGATATACTCGCATAGACCGCTATAAACAGAATGATATACCGTCCGGGCAGGCCCCGGCTTTGAGCGCGGCTGTAGCCGTCATTGCAGACATGGAAGAGGACTGGCAAGCCGTCCAGGTATGGGCAAGGCTGGGAAATACCTCTGTTCTCAATAATTCCGCAGGAGACGATGAGGCCGTTGAGTTTCGTGAAGCAGTTCTACTGACGATTGAGGCTGTCAATAGCCTCGGGGGCCGCCGTATTTTTACCCCCGGTAATTATGCGCAGTTCATACTGATGGATTTTGCCTCCATATCGTTTTTCAAGTATTTTACCATCAGAAAATAATAAGGATATCAGCAAATAAGATTGTTGGACTGACTGCATGATTGCGGCAGACTGGGGGATATGTGATGCAGTGTTTTTTTCCAGACAAGGCGTTTCCGGATTTGTCGATGCATTGCAACAGTTTTAAATGGAAAAGATGTTCCTCCCAGGCAGGAGCGGATCAAAAACAGGGAATCAATGACAGTAACCCCATGAGTGACGTAAAGCAGTTCTTGGTCAACGTTGGGAACAGGAAGGGCCTGGTCTGTCGTGATGCCTCAAAAATTGCAGATTCCCTTATGCTCTGATGTTTATCGGAAAACTTGGATGGAGTATCGTCATGCGGCTTTAAAAATACAGTACATTGTTTCTAAAAGCCGTTATCATGTACTGCGGTTCTATAAAAACAACAACCGCAAACATTCTATTTCAAACGCTTGCGGTTGTTTTGAAATGGTGGAGGCGACGGGAGTCGAACCCGTGTCCTGAAGGCCATTGATGACGGCATCTCCATGTTCAGACGCATATTGCTGCTTTCGCGGCTGCTTCGCTATGCGTCAACTAGGCAAGCTCGCTAGTTGCCTGTGGAAGTCTCGTGCGTTGCGCGGCAACCCCGCATTGCACCAGCCTGCTGTGTCTTCGTCGTCCCCTCTAGCAGGCGTTGAGGTTCTGACGCGGCTGAACTAATTAGGCAGCCAGAGCAAGGTCGTTAGACTCTGCATTTATTTTTTTAATCGGCTTTTTAGAAGGCCAGCCGATTAACCTTCACATGCAGCCAGCACCGCAGACTTCCAGTCGAAACCATGGCGCCCCCATATGTATTTACCAGTAGAGACAAAAAATCCCGCCGTGACGTTCAGGCAGGAATCATTTTATTTGCTGGCAGTGATGCAAGTGGCACGCCCGTAGGGATTCGAACCCCAAACCTTCTGATCCGTAGTCAGACGCTCTATCCAATTGAGCTACGGGCGCTTTGACTTGCGTCGTGTACCGCGTAAGCGGTGAAGGAAATATAGATTTTTCTTCGGGAAAGTCAAGATGTTTGTAAGATGATTTGAGAAAAAAATTCATTTTTCTCTTTTTGGGAGAATAAATTTTCAGAAAAAGAACCGTTAATTGAGGGGTGGAGAAAAAGGGGAAAGGCGTTGCGCCATGGAATGGCCTGTGGCACACTAAACGGAGAAAATGAGCGAGTTCAAGGTGATCAGGTCGCCGATGGAGGCATTGAAGAAGTACTTCGGCTTTTCCGGCTTGAGGGAGGGCCAGGATCAAGTGGTGGCTTCCATTATGGAAGGCCGCAATGTATTGGTCGTGATGCCCACGGGAGGAGGAAAATCCCTGTGTTACCAGCTTCCCTCCTTGTGCCGGGCCGGGGTTTGCCTGGTTGTCAGTCCTCTAATCGCTTTAATGAAAGATCAGGTGGATGCTCTTGTCGCCAGAGGGATTCCCGCCACCATGATTAACAGCTCCCTGAGTTTTCCTGAGCAAAAGGAACGTTTGGAAGGAATGAAAAGGGGAGCGTTCAAGCTGGTATATGTGGCTCCTGAACGTTTTGGTCATGAAGGGTTCATGCATGCTCTGGCGGAGGTGGATGTAAATATGGTGGCTGTGGATGAAGCGCATTGCCTGAGCCAGTGGGGGCACGATTTCCGTCCGGATTATCTGAAGCTGGGAAAAGCTGTTGAAATGATGGGGCGGCCTCAGGTGGCTGCTCTGACCGCCACAGCTACTCCGCGGGTGCGGGAAGATATTCTGAAACATTTGGGGCTGGATGATCCGGTGACGATCGTACGAGGGTTTGCGCGGGAAAACCTGCATTTCCGCATTACTGCGTGCGATACGCACAAAGACAAATACAAGAGGCTGTACGAATTGGTGAAGCGTTACAAGACGGGTATTATTTATTGCTCCACCCGCAAAAAAGTGGAGCAGGTATATGAGGCTCTTTCCGATTTTGGATTGAGCGTGACAGCCTATCACGCAGGCATGACGGATGAACAGAGAGAGGAAGCCCAGAACGCTTTCATGAACCGCCATGCGGATATTGTTATTGCCACGAATGCTTTTGGAATGGGCATTGACCGTGCGGACGTCAGGTTTGTTGCCCATTTTGAGATTCCCGGCAGTGTGGAGGCCTATTATCAGGAGGCCGGCCGAGCCGGACGAGACGGGGAGGAGGCTTATTGCGAACTTTTGTTCAACCATGCGGATTTGCGGACCCAGGAATTTTTTATTGAAGGAGTGAATCCGGGAATTCCATTGATTGTGGAGCTGTACGAGTTGCTCAGAAAGCATTGCAGCGCAGAAACCCACGATGTCATGTGGTCTCTGGAGGAAATGGCGGAGCGTCTCAAATGCCGCAATGCCATGCAGGTGGGAGCTGCTTTATCCGTTCTTATACGCAATGGAGCGATCAGCCGTCATGACGTTCCGGGACAACGCGTGAAGCTTACCAGAGTGACGGATCCTTCCGTAAGCGGCTTGAAGATTCCTCTGGATGAAGATGCCCTGCGGGAAAAGGAAGTGAGGGACCGGGAAAAACTGAAGGCAATGACGGAGTTCGCTTATTCCTCCGGCTGCCGTCAGCAATGGATTTTGAATTATTTCGGGGAGGAAGATGGAGTGCCGTGCGGCCGCTGCGACCAGTGCCTGGCCCTGGGCGTTGAGGAAGGCCAATCCCTGGGAGAAGAAGAGACTTTGGTGGTGCGGCAGGCGTTGAGCGGGATTGCGCGCGCATCCGTGCGTTTGGCTGATGGTTCCTGGCAGGGAAGGTGGGGCAGGACGAAAATCATCCAGATGCTCAAAGGGGCGAAAACCCAGGAGTTGTTAAGAACATCCCTGGTCCGGCTGAGTACTTATGGCATCCTTTCCCGATGGAGTGAGGACGATATCCGCCAGTTGTTCCGTGCCATGCAGATGGCGGGATTGACCAGAATGAGCGGGGAGGCGGACCGTCCCCTGATTACCCTGAGTCCGAAAGGAAATGAAGTGATGATGGGGCGCAAGAAGGCATCTTTGGTTTGGCCTTTTGCCCGCCGGGGAAAAATATCCGTATCTATGGAGCAGGCCAGAGTTCGGTCTACGGGAAATTTGGCTGCCCTGGGAGAGTTTGACGAGGATTTGTTTTTGAAGTTGAAGGAGCTGAGGAATGAACTGGCACGGGAAGCCGGGATTCCGGCTTATGCCGTGTTTCATAATTCTACACTGGAAGGTTTGGCCAGGTTGAAACCTACCACCCGCCGTGGTGCTATGAACGTTCACGGCATTGGAGAGCAGAAAGCTGCTCGTTACTTGGATGATTTCCTGGAAGTCATTGCCGAGCATTGCGGGGTGTGAATTTGTCTTTCCGATTTGCTCCAATCAGGCGTACGCCGTCTCTGGAACGTGGTGTTCATGCTGAACTGAGGAACTATTTTTCATGAATTACGGAAAAAATGTTCCATACTTTGCGAATATATTTGCCGGGAAAATGCGTATTTGTTTGAATAAATTGTTCATCAACATCAAGTTGTGGATATTTTGACTCTTTCCAGAAGGTTGTTTTCCTGCCCTCATGGAACAATCAAATGGATGGCTGTCTATCCCGATCCAGTAGGATCGAGAAGATTGCCTGATCAATATTTTTGACTGTATTATTTATGTATTGACTTCATTTTGGGAAGCGTGTAGTCTCCTTTCCACACATTACCCAAGACGGAGCGGTGGCTGAGAGGCTGAAAGCACTCCTTTGCTAAAGGAACGTACTGGCAAAACCGGTACCGAGGGTTCGAATCCCTCCCGCTCCGCCAAAACTTTTCTTTTTTAAGAGTCTGCATTTCAATGGTGCAGGCTCTTTTTTTGTTTGTAAATCAATGGATTAAGTTCTGGTAAAAATGGCAGGTGACAGGATATGACGGGATATGAATTATTGCTTTTTAATGCCATTTATGATGTCATTGGGATATGGCCTTTTTGCGAGAAAGAAAAAAGTCTCCTTATTGGTATGCTTGTTTCAATGTACAGGAACCGTCTGGCAGATGGAAACAAGTGTCCAAGTGTACTAAAATCAGAAAAGAACCCATTGCTGGATTGAGCGAGCGAGAGGAAGGGCGGTTGCTTGCTGCTGGCATGGAAGAAGAGAAAATAAAGGAGTTGAGAGAGGTAGGAATGTCCGCTGCTGAAGCGCGGAAACTGGCCCAAAAGGTGGCCGATGCGTGGGAGTCTGCTATGAAAAAGAGTTGGACAGTTACTCATATCCGCAGGGTTATGAGTGATTTAACATTTGACGTAGCAGGTGATGATCTGGTTGTTCCTTCTGTTCGTGGCTGGTTTGAAGAGTATATTTCCGGATTGTCCAGAAGGGGGAAAGCTATGGCAACGGTACGAAATTATCGTAATGCGAGGGAGAGGTTTTTTGCTTTTTTAGGAGAGCGGGCAGATTGGCCGATGGATCGTATTACTCCTAAAATGATGAATGATTTTATGATGGGTTTAGCTGGAATGTATGCTGTACGTACAGTAAAGAAGGAATTCCAGATTGTTTGTGGCATATTTAATGCTGCTGTACGATTAGGGCTGTTAGACAGGTGTCCGGGACAGGGAGTGGAGCTGCCGAGGGATAAAAAGACGGATTCTGGAAGAATTGCCCGGCGCGGTTTTACGCTGGAAGAGTTGCGGAGAGTGTTGGAGCGATGTGATGAGGAGTGGAGGAGTATGGTGTTGTGTTCTCTTTATCTTGGCGGCCAGAGGTTGGGGGATGTGGCGATGCTGAGGTGGGATGCTGTGGATTGGGAAAAGGGAGTGGTTAAATTGGTGACTCAGAAGACGGGCCGGGAGATGGTGGTGCCGATGGTTCCGGCTTTGGCCGGAGTGTTGCGCGAGCGGCAAACTGTCTGTGGAGAGGATGCTGTGTTTGTTCATCCGTCCCGTGCCGGGATGTATGAGCGGTCAGGGAGCGGCAGGTTGTCAGCGGAGTTTTCCGGGATGTTGTTTGATGCCGGTTTGATTGACCGTGATCCACGATTGGCCGGGAAAAGATACAGGAAATTAACTCCGGCCAGAGACGGAAAGAGAAGGGTGAAGAATGAGCTGTCTTTCCACTCTTTACGTTATACGGTGGCAACGATGCTGCATGATGCCGGGGTAGTGCCTGCGATGGTGCAGGAGATTGTAGGGCACTCTTCCGCCACCGTGCATGCCGGGTATATTAAGTTTGGAGCGGAGGCGACGGAGAAAGCGTTGGAGAAGCTGCCGGAGTTGTAAAGTTTTTTCTTTATTTGATTTAAATTATAATTATTGTGATGGTATGTGTTCAGTAGGCGGAAAGGGGGAGGAATGTATTACGATTTGTGTGCGGCCTAGTGGTAAGTATGTGAATCCTGTCAGCGCGCGTTTGGCTTCTAAAAGTAGGGAAGGGGTGAAGAGGTTTGTAGATATGCAGGTATGGTCTACAGATGGAGTAGAGGATGAAAATTACGAGTTTGAGAAGGAGTTGTATAACGTTAATGATGAATTGAAGAAGTTGAGGAGGGAGAATGTTGCGTTGAGGAAACAGGTAAGAGGTTTGGAGAAGGCAGGGGAGGATTGCGATGGAGGGGAGAAAGCTGCTGCCCATAAGATTACCCGCCGGGATTGGCCGCTTGCTGCGTCAATCATGGCGTTGATTTCCGAGGAGTTTAAGAAGGATTTTGAAGAGGTTTGGAAGAAGGCAGAGTTGTTATCTGCTTTTCCTGTGCCTGTGTGGGATTGGGATGTGGCGAGGTTTGAGCTGATGGCGTTTTTGTATGCGCATGCTTTGTGTTTTGCTCAGCATAAGGGGAGATGTATAGCTTCTCTGTTTCCTGATTCTGTTTTCAAAAAGGTGTATGCGGATTTTTTGTATGAGGTGGAGAGATGTGTGCGGCTTGAGGTTTGCTTGGCGATGAGGGGTAACATGGGAGGAGATGAGAGGGTTGAGAAGTTACTGGAGGAAAGATATTCGGTTTATTATCCTGAAATAGGTAAGGAGTTGAGAGAGGTAGTGGCGAGGTTTGTGTGTCTGGTGCAGTACAGTTTGAAGAATGGGGTGGATAGCTATGATTCAAGGCTGGTGGATAAAGTCGGTATAAACCCTGTTTTTACAATGGAGTTGGATTATTTGATGAGGAGTTTCGTGACAGGGAGTATGCCGGATGTTTTAGAGATGCTAACGTCCGGGAAGTTTTTAATAAGTGTAGAAAAGAAAGCCCCATGGGTGATCAGGGATGAGGTGCTGCGCTTTGCTGAGCTGGCTGGGAAGGGTAATGAGGACTGTAAGGATGAGGAGCAGCCTGTTGTGAAAAAGGGTGAGGAGGAAGTAAGCAGAGGTGATGAGAGAAAGCCTGAGTCTTTTCTTGTTTTCTCGTGCAGGTTCAAAGTGTTATGTTTTGTTATTGTTGTTTCTTCTTTGTTTTCCGCGTTTAGCGTGAAGTCCTTGTATTGGGGAGTGATTGCGTTGGTGTGTTATATGGTTAAATTGGCTGTCGCCCTGTGTGTTCCTGTTGTTTTGCATTTGTTCAGGGAGAAGGGGTTCGGAGTGTTTTTTTCCGTTGTGGCTGGTGTTGTGTCCTGGGTGCTCATGGCTGGCTATGGCGGGTTTTTGGAGTATGAGTTGGGTATAGGGAATATGGTTTTCCCGGTTTCTTTTGTGTCTGGAGCAACGACGGCCTGGTTTGCTTTTATGGCTTACAGGGTGATGAGGTCGTCTTGTAGTGATTTCAGATATTTATGGTGAGCAGTTCCTTTGATGTAGAAGAGTAATTAGGAAGGGTGGTTAGAAAAATATGAGAAAAAAATGAAAAATGATATTGACGGTGTAGCAACACCTGAGGTATTGTTCGCGTATGCCAAACCAGAGACAAGCAGATAAAAAGATGATGCGCTTCTGGATCACTTTGGAGTTGTACGAAAAATTCCGCAAGTATGCGGATGCTCTTGGTTTGTCTATGAGTGAGATTCTGACTGCCTATCTGGTCCATCAAACTGCTAACATTGAATTAGACGCTGAAGATTATGAACGAATTGCCCAAGAACTCCGAAGAAAAAAAACTGGTAAGTGTTGAGTTGCCGGTTGGTACATGGCTTAAAATTGTTAAACTTGCAAAGAAAACCAAGTTGAGCTGTTCTGCGCAATGTGTTTTTTTGCTGCAAGGTGTAGCAACACCAGCAAATAATTCTAAGCGTAAAAGTGTAAAGTTTTTTTAACTAGAGGTGTAGCAACACCTGAAAGAGTTGAAAGAGAAAATGACTATGAATAGTACAGAATACGAGGTAGACGGAGAATTGATGAAGGCCGTTCAGGTGGTGCTTCCTGTGAGGTTGTGGAGGAGAGTGAAATCGGCTGCCAGAGATGAACGGAGGTTAGTGAGTCAGCAGGCGGCAGTTCTGTTGGAGAGAGGGTTGGCCTCAAAAATGGATGAGCAAGAGAAAGCAGGGACTGTGGCATGATGGATTTGATGGAGGAGGTTGAAGGATTGGAGGAGTTGGAAGAGGCGATGTTAGAGGAGTTGATGTTGCTGGGATGGGATTACAGTCACAGCCCTTTTTATTGAAAAGATTTTATCTCCCGGCTCCAAGGTGGAGGCCAAGAACAACAACCAACAACTGAATGATATGGGTGTAATTGAAGATGATGGCTGGCATGGGGTTAATCCCTGTCCGGGAGGCCATTTTCTGGCGCAGGATGAGGAGAGCATCAAGCCCAGCCTGCGGAGGGATGAGAGGGCATGGTGTCCTTTGGTACCCTCCGCAGGAAGGGTGCTCCCGGTGAGGATGGGTGATTTGCCTTGGGGTGGCAAGCCTTGCATGCAGGCGTATGGTACTCCGGGGAGGTGCTGCCGGGTGAGAGGGTGGTTGTGGGGGATTGGGGTAGTGGTGTGTTTTGTGTTGATTGGAGGTGTTTATGTCTGCGGCTGATGATTTTAACAAGATTTTGTTTGCGGATGCCGTGCTGGATTTGCTGGCCGCGAAAGTAGTGGAACGGTTGGCTGCAACGGGAGGCGGGCATGATAAGGCTGCCGGGGTACAGGTGAAGGTGGAGAGTGGGCAGGATTGGGTGAGTGCGAAGGTGGCCCGTGCGGTGCTGGGGCGTAGTGATTCATGGCTTCACCGGACGGCCCAGCAGCATCCAGAGATTAAGCGATCCATGAAGCAACCGCACCAGAAGGTGGGGCGTCCGCTGTACAGTCTGCGAAGGATTTACCGAATTTTGGAAGATTCCGAAACAACCAAGAACCAAGACCATGAATAACAATGTGAAAGAACGGCCCATTCTGTTCAGCGAAGACATGATCTGCGCACTATTGCAGGAATACAGCATGCCCGGCCAGTATAAGAACCAGACGCGCCGCACGTGCGGCCTGAACCGGTTTAATAATTTCCCGGAGCACCTGAAAGAAAGAGGCTGGGAGATTCAGGAGTTCATTGAAGTTGAACCCGGTTTATGGCTTGCCGTCTCTAAAGACGATGAAGGAGATTTCCCGGATGATGATTTTAATCCGTGGGTAAGATGCCCCTACGGGAAAGTGGGCGATCGACTGTGGGTAAGAGAAACGTTTTTCGAGGTATATGATGATCAATTCCGGCCCACCGGAAAATACTGCTACGCCGCCACTCACCAAGGATATGTACATGTCTTGGACGAGGATGGAGGCATTAAAATAAACAACGATGGAACGGAAGCGTCACCTTGGAAATCTGGTATTCACATGCCCCGGAAAGCGGCGCGAATTTTGTTGGAAATTACAGAAGTAAGAATTGAGCGGCTGTTAGACATTACACCGCAGGATGCCCGGATGGAGGGCATTGAAAGCGTCTGGCACGACGAAGAAACGGATGTCTGTTTATGGAAGGATTATTCAGGGAGATCCAATGGGTACATTTTTGCCCTGATGTCTTACTTTTCCCTGTGGGATAAATTAAAGGGAGCCGGATCGTCTAAAATGAATCCGTGGGTGTGGGTTATTAAGTTCAAGGTTTTAACGATTAACGGAGAATTGAAATGAAAACGCATCAATGTCCTATCTGCGGGAGTAAAAGAACATTCCTCGATATAATACCTCAAGGATACCAATATATTTGTACTCAATGTGGCTTGTGTGCCCTGCGGCAATTCACGCCCCAAGAAGCCGCAGAGGCTTGGAATGAGCTTGTCTTCAAGTTCCCGCCCATCATGCGGGTACATCAGGGAAACAATCTCAAACTGGATTTTAACGACGATATTTTAACCGTCATTGGCAAAGATACTGACAGAGGGAAACTATATCTAGAAAACTGCCGTGGAGATGTAGAAATAGCCACGCCGGATGACGTGGATCAATGGCCCTGGGAGCTTAACAGGAAGGAGGGCCAGCAATGATGCAGAACACATTTTATTGGGAGGCCGCCCGGTACATATCCGTGGCGATCATACCCGGTGCGGGGGCAAGGTATTTCACTTACGCCAACGAAT
>NZ_MNUD01000026.1:0-11906 GCF_001917295.1 Akkermansia sp. 54_46 | reverse complement strand
ACCTCCTGGGAACGGATGGGCACTGGTACGTGGACCCGGAGAAGGACGGCTGCACCTGGGGAACCAGAAGGGAGGAAGAACACAAACCGGAAACCAACAGTAATGATTAACATCCTCTTATCCATCAAAAAGCTTTTTTCTGTTTCTAAGAAAAAACTCCCTCAAACAAAAAAGAATGAAAAGGAATTTGTTTTCAAGCCGTGTTGCAGAAATTGCATTAACAATGAAGGAGATTTTTTTTGCTACACATACGGATTGTTTAACACTCCTGAAAGCTTAAATAATTATTGTCAAGACTGGGAGCTAGCAGACGACTGTGAAGAACAGTAAAAACGATTAACAATCATCAAGACAAATGGGAGCCGAGAAAGGAGAGGAAATAATGTACCAGACTGAATTCTTTGGCCGGGAACTACTGGCGATATGCAACTATTCCGGCGGCCTGTTAAGCTGGAAAGCCGCGCAACTGGCCGTCAAAAAGTGGGGAAAAGATCACGTGGTTCTGCTCTATGCGGACACGGGCAACGAATCCCCGGACAACTACCGCTTCATCGTTCAGGGCGCGGCCCTTTTAGGAGTGCCGCTCCACATTGTCCGCGCTCTTCCTGACTGGGCTGGAGGCCGAATGATTACGCCCTACGACGTAGCCATGAATTCCGGCTTTCTACCGGATTTTAACGCCCCGGAATGCTCTTCTGCTCTCAAACGAACCCCCCTTAACAAATGGATGACGGAACACGCTACACCGGACACTCATATCGTGATCGGATTCGGTCACGAAGAAGTGGAGCGCGCAGAACGCATGAAAAAGCGTTTTCCGCACAAGCGGTATTGCTTCCCACTTCTGGAAAAACCGTACCATTTTCATTGCGAGATCGAACATGAATTAAAATCCCTTGGTGTAGAACCTCCGAAAGCCTACAAACTGGGGTTCAGCCATGCCAACTGCAACGACGCTTGCCTAATGGCGGGAAAGGGCCACTACGTCAATCTATACCTCAAAAAACCGGACGTGTTTGCCAAAGCCGCCCGATTCGAAATCCGTTTCCGCCGCCGTTTTGGCCGCACCATCTTTGACCGCACGGGCAAATACACCCTATTTGACCTAATCCGAGACTACAAGGCGGGCAAGCTCTCCCGCCTCACCTTGGAAAATAAGCATACCATGTGCGCCTGCGGGGTCATGTGGGAGGACGGAAAGGAGGGGGAATGAAGGACTGGACAGGCAACAAAAGGACATTAGGAGCCTTGCTGGGCGCATCCAATCACACCTCCGAAGAACGACAACGGGAAGACTACTATGCAACAGACCCGGCTATGGTGAGGGATTTGCTCAACGCCGGCGCGCCCCTCCGTCAGCGGGTATGGGAACCAGCCTGCGGGGCCGGCCACATTGTCAACGTCTTGAGGGAACGCGGGCATGAAGTGTACGCAACCGATATTGTTGACCGGGGATGCCCTGATTCCAGCGTGCTAGATTTTTTGTGGGAGTTTGCCGGCGCACCTATGGGTGACGTGGACATTATGACCAAACCGCCCTATGCCACAGCCCGTGAATTCGTCGAGAGGGCTCTACAGGTTGTCAAGCCGGGGGCTAATGTCTGGATGCTGCTGAAATTGTCATTTTTAGAGGGTCAGAGCCGCAAGAGGTTATTTAACGATACCCCACCCGCGGATGTGTGGGTGTTTTCAGAGCGGCGGATTTGTGCGAAAAATGGCGATTTCGACCGTTACAAGGCGGGAGCTATGGCTTACGCATGGTTCCACTGGGTCAAAAGCCGCAACACAGTCTGCACCATCAAGTGGTTATGAATTACAACTCCAACTGACTTTGCCGATGCCGCGCAGGGAAATAAGAGACTGGTGCCAAGAGGTGGAGATGGATGAGTTAAGCTCTACCGGGGAACGTGTGTATGTCCGGCTGAGAATGGCTGCGGATAGCGCAGGGAGGTTTTACGGGGACGCTGAGTGGGTGCTGAGCAAGTGTTTTTCCTGCCGGGTGCATTTATCCGTGGATGAGGTGGAACAGGCCCTGTGTGAGCTGGAGGCTGCCGGGATGGTCGTGAGGTATGAGGTAGAGGGTGGACGGTATCTGGCGATTACGGAGTGGGGCGTGAGACAGAGGAGCGAGCCTAAGTTTCCGGCTCCTCCTGTGAGGGTTGCGAGGCCCGGAGATGCCGTGTCAGACGGTTGTCCGTCAGCTGTCAGTCAGTTGTCAGACAAGCGTCAGTCAGTTGTCGGACATATGTCAGACAGTTGTCAGACATCCCCCCTCTCCCCCTCTTTCCCCCCCACACCCCCCCATTCTTCCCCCACACCCCCGCACCTATCCGCGCGTGGCCGCGCGCGTGCGGGGGAGGGCCATTTGGGCGGTGATTTGGAGGATTCCGGGGTGATTCATGGGGAGGCTGCGCCTCCGCAAGTGCCTGATTCTGACGAATCAGGAGGTGTTTCAGATTCTCGCGGCGGTGTGATAGCCGGTTTGTTAAGTAGTGTTAATGTTTTCAGAGCTAGTGATTTGCCGTTTAAGGAGGAGGTGGCCGGGGTAGTGCCAAAAAGGCCGAAGCGGTGTGCGGGCGTGTATGCTTTCGACGTGCCGGGGAGTGTGGAGGAGGTGCTGGCCGAGATGAGGAATGGCTTGCATTACTCAGAACGGGAAGATGAGCGCGTGAGGATGCTGGCGACGGATTTTTACGAGCATTACAAGGACGGGAGGACTGCGGGAGGCGGGTTGCTGAAGAATTGGAGGTATAAGGCGAAGGTTTGGCTGCAAGAGAATGCGCGGAAGTGGCAGAAGGAGCGGTTGCGGGAGGAACAGAGGGGGCGCAATCGTGCGGCAGGTCAGGGCGTGAGAGAGGATATTGTGATTGATGCAGAAGGGTTTTAGTAATGAATGATGATTTAGATGATTTAATGTCCCGTCTTGATCTGTATGTGAGTGACGAGGTGACAGAGGATGAGCCTACCATGTTTGACGATGCCGATGTGGTGTTTTCCCGCAAGTTGAAGCGGCTGAAGATGTGGGGCTGGCCGGAACAGTATTGCAAGCTGAAGCTGCCGTTTGCATCCGTGGAGGACGTGGATGCGGAACGCAAGGCCGGGATGTTGAGGGCTTGGCTGCTGGGGATGGCCGGGAAGGGGATGCTGGCCGTGGTGCTTGGCCTGAGAGGTACGGGCAAGACGTTGTCCGCCTGCAAGCTGGCGCGGGATTGCGGGTATGAGAGGGCATGGTATTTCAGCGGGGATGGCCTGTACCGGGAGAGGCTGGCGAAGATTGGGCTGGGAGGCAGTTTTGAGCGTGATTTTGCCGTACAGATAGGGCATCGGCGCAAGAGTTTGCTGGTGCTGGATGAGTTTCAGCGCGGTATTGGGTACAAGGGGGAAGGCAGGGATTTGAGTTTGGATTTTTTTGAGGAGGTGGTGAATGCCCGGTATAACGCGGAGTTAGATACTGTGATTGTGGCTAATTGGACGCAGGAGGATTTTAATCAGTTTATGCCGGATAGCGTGAAGGATCGTGTGATCCAGCGGAGGAGCGAGAATCGCGGAGGGGTCAGGTGGTGCGATTGGCGGAGTTTCCGGCGTGCGTGACAGATTTCCCGGAACGGGTGTTTCGGAAAAAACAGAAATAAACATAATAATATAAATATATTATGACTAAAAAGACAGTAAATAAGAGCAAGGTGGGGAAGAGTGAGGACATGAAGGCAACACAGGAGGATGTTGTGCGCATGTATGGCGATAGCATGGTTTGTGAGCCGTGCTGTGAGCCTGATGAGGCGTGTTGTTGTGATGATGCCGCCCTGCGCGGGGTTATTAGCGCGTCGGGTATGGCGCGTGTTGGTCGGAGACAGGCACGGCAGGGCAAGAAGTACCACGGGGAACGGCTGAAGCTGTTGGTGGAGGTGTGCGAGAAGTGGTGTTTGTTCCGTCAGCCGTGGAATACGCTGTTTGTCCGTGATGCGCATGCCCTGATTGATTTGGGCTTGCTGGAGTATGTGAAGTCTGATAACGGATATATTCAGGTTCAGCCTACGGAGACGGGCATTGACCGGTACAAGACGATTGTGGCCGGGGTGTTCGGGGTGGAGGTTGAGGTTGCCTGAAGCGGCGGGCGGTTGAAGCGTTAATGCGTATGTGATGGTTTGAACGGAGGAGGATGCGGCCATGTGGAGGGCCGCCCGTTCAGGCCGTTGCCACAACGGCGATGAAGATGTATCGTTTGGTGGCGGCGACGGTGAGAGCGGTGTGTTTTGGGGAGCTGGAGATGACGCCGCTGGATTTTCTGGTACTGCTGGCGGTGGGGGAGCTGGGAGAGGTTGAGTGCAGAGGGGTAGTGGCGTGGTGCCGGGCGCGGAATAGCCAGTCTGTTTCCAATGCGCTGGCAAGGTTGCGGAGGATGGGGCTGCTGGAGGTCAAAGGTCAGAGGCCCTGCGTGACGTATGCGGCGAGCGCGGAGGGGAGGAGGGTGATAGAGGGCAGGTTTGCAAGATTAAGGTTAAGGATGCAAGATGAAGAAGTTAAGCGATAAGGAAGATGAGTTTTGCAAGATGGTTGTGTGGGAGAGTTTTACTCCCCGCGCGGCTTATGCGGTTGTGTGGAATCCCGGTGATGATGCGAGCGCGAGCGCAGGAGCGAGCCGCAAGATGAGGGAGCCGCACATTCAGGAGGAGCTGAAGAGGTTGAGAGCAGAGCTTGATGATGGGTATGCCCTGAGCGCAAAGGAGAAGAGGAGGTTTTTGGCGAAGCTGGTGCGCGGGGAGGTGGGCGTGGATTTGGGGCTGTTTGATTCCGTCCCTACTGTGCAGGAGGTGATGACTGCGATTAAGATTGATAATGAGATGGCCGGGCATAATGCGCCGTCTGAGGTGCATGTTGGGGGCCCTACGTTGGCGGAGGCTATTTTCGGGTTGTTGGGTGATCAGAGTTTGAAGGTGGGCGGCAATAGTGAGACGGTGACAGATGGCGAGTAGAGGTTTTTTCCCTCCCATTAATGGTATGGATGATGCCGTGTTGGGCAGGTTTGCGGAGGTGCTTGGAGACAGGGAGTGGCGGCTTAATCATTTGTATTGGGTGGAGAGCAAGATGGTGAAGGGTGGGGATAAGGTGGTGCGGTTCCGCATGAACAGGGTACAGCGCAAGTTGCACCGGGGGCTGCATCACCGCAATGCTATTTTGAAGAGCCGCCAGATGGGGATCAGCACTTATCTTGCGATGCTGGCGTTGGATTGCATGTTGTTTGTTGATGGGTTCCATGCCGGGATTGTGGATAAGTCTTTGCCGGATGCCGAGAATAAGCTGGGCAAGATCAGGTTTGCATGGGACAGGCTGGATTATGTGCCTGCACATGCGACTGATGAGGATTTGTGGCTGGCGAGGCTGGGCCGGATGATTAAGGAGAGGACTGGCAAGCTGGTGAAGAGCAAAGGGCTGGTGCCGGTGTATGCTAATGACCGTGAGCTGAGGTTTGCCAATGGGAGCGATATTTATTCCGGGGCCAGTTTGCGCGGCGGCACATTGGATTTGCTTTGGCTGACGGAGTTTGGGAGTACGGCGTGCCATTTTCCAGCCAAGGCTGCGGAAATATTGTCCGGGGCGTTTAATACGGTGCCGAGCGACGGGTTTTTGTTTAACGAGTCAACGCATGAAGGGGGCAGAACCGGGCTGAATTATGAGATTATGAAGGGGGCGCTGGATTTGACGGGGAAGAGGCTTTCTAATGTGCAGTGGAAGTTTTTCTTTTTCCCGTGGTTTGAGGATGCCGGTTATACGCTGGCCGGAGAGGGGTATGATGTGCTGGATGAGGACAGGGCGTATTTTGACGAGTTGAGGGAGAAGGGTATCAGCCTGAGTCAGGAGCAGATGGTGTGGTACAGCCACATGAAGCAGACGCAGGGAGAGTTGATGAAGCAGGAGTACCCGAGTACGCCGGAGGAGGCGTTGTGGCCGCATGTGTCGGGGGCGATTTATGGTGCCGTGATGCACAGGTTGCGGGCGCAGGGGTGCGTGGGGGCGGCGTTTGCCGTGGAGCCGGGGTTTCCGTTAGTTTCCGCATGGGATTTAGGGTTGAACGATAGTACGGCTATTTGGGCGGCGCAGGTGGTAGGGTATGAGGTGCGGCTGCTGAAGTTTTACCAGTCCAGCGGGTTGGGGATGACGGAGTATGCCGAGGTGATTCGTTTGTGGGAGCGCGAGTTGGGGATGAGTTTTGATGAGCATTTGTTTCCGCATGACGGTAACCGGAGGAATTGGGGCGGTGATCCTATGTCTCTTTTTCGGAATACCGGGATTGGAGGGCGGCTGGTGAGGGTGCCGAGGATTCCGCGCGTGTGGATGGGGATTGATGCCGTGAGGACGATGTTGAAGAATGCGGTGTTTCATGAGGATTGTCTGAAGGAGTGCCGGGGTGAGGGTGATGTGAAGTTGTTGAGCGGGGTGGATTGCATTGCCGCTTACCGCAAGAAGACGGTGCTGGAGGATGGGGTGAGCCATGATGTGCCGGAGCATAACGAGGCGTCTCATGGGGCTGATGCGTTGAGGACGCTGGGCGAGGCGTTGAAGAAGGGGCTGGTGTCACGGGCGAGCGGTTTTGTTAGCCGTGAGGAGTCTGGCGGATGGCTGGATGAGGATGATGATTGGGGCGGAGGGAACAGGAGCGGAGGATTGGCGAGGATGGATTGATTTTTTTGTGTGTTTGTTGTTGATGGTTTGCGTGTTGTGTGGGTATCTAATTGAATGATTAGATGCGTTTTTGTTTTTCCGTGGTATGAGTGGGGTATGGGTTTCAAGAAGAATATGAAGGGTGAAGCTCCTCCCGTTCAGGCTCCGAAGGTGGAGACGGTGAGTGCCGGGGAGAGCGAACATGCGGCGAAGCGCAGTTTACTGGAGGAGCAACGCAGACGGCGAGGCAGGGCATCAACCCTGCTTGCGAGTGAGGTAGAGAGGCAGCATGGAGGCGCGGCTAGTGGTAAACGGGAGACGTTGGGATGAGCCGTCAGGATGAGGCGGATGAGCTGGTGCGCCTGTATAACGGGTTGAGGAAGCAACGGGATGAGCTTGCAAAGACGTGGCAGTTTGCCCGCTGGTATTTGCTGCCGAACAGGGTGGATGATTTAAGGTTTCGTCCGTCCGATTTTGTGGGCAGGGTGCGGAATGGGGCGGCCAGGATGGCCTGTGCCCGGCTGGCCGGAGCGCATATGAGCCATATTGTGACGAGCCATGAGCCGTGGTTCAAGTGGATCGCGAGGCCCGGAGATGTAGCGGAGGAGGATGTGGAGGAGGCTAACGCATGGTATGGCAAGTGTTCCGATATTGCTTTGATGGAGCTGACGCGGAGCAATTTTTATTCCGAGATTTACGAGTGTTTTCTTGATCGTGTCGGCATGGGGACGGGGAGTTTGTATTGCGGGCCGGGCAGGAGCGTGAGGTTGTTGTTTAAGGCGATTTCCCCGGAACAGGTTTGCGGGGAGGTGGATGACGAGGGCCGGGTGGTGGTGTTTGTGAGGGAGATGCTGTTGTCTGCTTATGATGTGGCGGATTTGTTTGGCAAGGCGGCTTTGAGTGAGGGGATGGCGGCGGATTATCATCAGGGAGGGGCCGGTATGTATGAGAAGAAGTGGGTGGTGCTGCATGTGGTGCGGCGGGCGAAGAAGCCGAAGATGGGCCGCGGCTGGGAGAGTTTTTATGTGGATCAGCAGGGGAAGAGGGTGATGCGGCGGGAGATGGAGTGGGAGATGCCGTATATGGCGACGCGCTGGAAGATGAATGGGACAAGTTTTTTCGGGTTTGCTCCGTGGCAGGATGTGGAGGGCGAGGTGAGGGGGGTGGAGGAGATTGAGAAGGATTTGGAGAAGGCGCGGCGTGTGGCGATAGATCCCCGGATTTTGACGGCGGCAAAGCTGGTGGGAGAGGTTGATTTGCGGGCTGGCGGGAAGACGTTGGTTGATCCGGATTTGTTGCAGGATGGCGGAGTGTTGTTGCCGAAGGAGTGGGCGGCTGTGGGGGATGTGAGTCTTTCTTATAAGCAGCTTGCGGATAAGGAGCAGCGGATTAAGGATGCGTTTTTGGTGCCGATGCTGGAGCTGTTTGCGTATGATGAGGGTAAGAAGGGGTTTCCCACGGCGACGGAGGTGATGGCGCGCGAGAATCAGTATTTGTTGCAGTTTTTTCCGTCTTTCGTGCAGTTTGCCTATGATGTGCAGCCGACGCTGGACAGGGTGTTTATGGTACTGTACAGGGCCGGGGTTTTTCCAGATCCGCCTGATTGCGTGAGAGAGGATGTGATTAGGAATGGGGCTGTTGTGGGGACTGTGCTGAAGAATCCGGGGGTGACGTATAATAATAAGGTGGCGTTGGTGCTGAAGCGGATTGAGAGCGATGCTTTTGCTGCCGCGTTGAGGGAGGCGGTGGAGTTGGGTGAGGCGGTACCCGGTTTGCTGGATCATTTGGATGTGGATCGTGGCATGAGAGCGCGGCTGCGGTCTCTTGGCGTGTCTGAGGATAGTATCAGGGGGAATATTGAGGTGGAGGACATGAGGCGGCGGAAGAGTGCGGCGGTGATGGATGAGGATGAGTTGAGGCTGCGTCAGGCGGGCGCGGCTGTGATGAAGGATGAGGCTGCGGCTGCCAAGATGGCGGCGGAGGCTCAGGGTGGAGCGGCGTAGTTGATTTATGAGCAGTACGTTTTATGATTAGTTATAATGTAGATAAAGAGAAGGAGTTGTTAGATTTGTTTGCGCGGAGGTGGAAGGCCAAGAGGTTGTTGTTGCGGAGCGAGGAGTGGAAGGTGGTGCTGGAGTGGATGAAGGAGTTTTTTCAGACAGATTTGCCGTGTTTTCAGAAGCAGGATGGGGAGAGGTTGTTTGATCCTTTGGATGCGATGAGGCGGGATGCTCATCGTGAGGTGGTGTTGTGGCTGGAGATGCTGCCGAAGGATAAGGGTAGAGAGGAGGGCGAGTAATGAAGAGACGGTACAGGAGAGGGATTGGCAAGAGTACGGGGAAGGGGCCGAAACGGCCTGCCGTGGCGGAGGTGGCAGAAGGCGGAGCTCAACAGATTGAAGATAGAAGAAGTGCGAGGCTATCGCCAGAGAAATGCACATGTACTATGCAGCCCAGGCACACAATGAGTCCAACACTCCAATCCCTCACTGGGCAGACCTGACGGAAAACGATCAACAAGGATGGATTGCCGTAGCAAATACTGCCCTCCCGATCATCGGTAAGCATGCGCTGGGGGATGTCCGTGACTATCTCGGTATTAAGGCTGCCGGCAAGTCTAGCTGGTGGGAAAAGGCCCTGTATGCCGCCGGAGCAGTTATTGCCGGGGCTATCCTTGGCGGCTTGGGAATGTCTCTGTCCGGTTGTGGGCATTCCGTGAATGTGACGCCAGACCGGGCTGAGGTGTGCAAGGATGGGGCCTGTCTGGTGCTGGAGCCGGGGCGTGTGAGTTTTTCACAGGTTCAGCCCGTGAGTGATGTTTCTCCCGTAGTTAAACAGGATAAGTAAGATGACCGGTTCCCTGACGAGCTGTTCCGTTCTTGGCGCGGCGATGCTGACGGTGGCGAATGCCGTTACTTCTACCCCGACGATTGATAGTTTGATGACTCCGGCGAGTGTGGTGAGCGTGATGTCGATTTTCCTTTGGAGGGAGACGAAGAAGAATGAGAAGTTGCAGGCGGAGTTGGAGAAGGAGCGGGAGGCGCGTCGGGAGGCCGAGCATAAGTGCAGTTCGTGTCAGTTTGTAGTAGAGGCGAATGAACAGTTTATAAGCAAGAATAAGTAGATGATGAGAGTAGCATTGAGTATCGGGCATAGCCCGCAGGATGGCGGGGCTGTAATGACGAACCGGAAGCATTCAGAGTTTTCTTTCTGGACGGCCCATATTGGCAAGGTGAAGGATGAGTTGGAGCGGCTGGGTTATGAGGCTGTGGTGTGCAATCGGTCTGAGGCTGGGGGAACGACACCGATTTACGCGGCCCGGAGGTGTAATGCGGTGGGAGCGGATTTGGCCGTGGAGTTTCACTTCAATGGTGCAGATACAGGAATTGGAGGCACAGAAACTTTGTATTGGTACGCCTCCAAGAACGGGAAGAAAGCGGCTGAACTGATACAGGCGGCGATGTGTGATGTGCTGAGGCTCCCTGATCGCGGTTTGAAGCCGATCAAGTGTAAGAGTGACAGAGGTTATTATTATTTCAGAGAAACGCGCATGCCGGCGTTGATGCTGGAGCCTGCGTTTGCGTCCTCACACGTGACGGATTGCGACAGGCTGGAAGAACGGGTTGACGCGCTTTGCGTGGCGATTGCCGGGGCGATTGATAAGTATTTCAAGGAGGGGGCTGTATGATTGTTGATACCGTTAAAGGTTGTGCGTATGTGCTGACGTGTACGACGGCCTGTACCGTTCATGCCGTTTTTGATGGGGCTTCTCCCTTGCTTGTTTTGGAAGCGGGCGAAGAGGGGCAATACGGTTTTGTAGCTCCTACGGATGCTGTGGAGGTGTCCGATGAGCATGCGCTGGTTACTCAGACTTTTAAGGGGGCCGTCCCGGGATTGTCTGCCCGGGACGGCATTCAGCCGGGGGATGATGCCACGTTGAAGAGTTTGCTGGCGGAGTCCGGGACTTTTACAGGGACCGTCAACGCCAACGGCGGCATCAACATCCCGCTGGCCGTGGGGGCGGTAACGGACACGGCGGCGGTTAATCGCTTTTATGCGTTGGGATTGGCCGGTGCTATGTCGGCGTTGGTTCAGCCTATATACCTTAATTCCAGTTCGATCACAGTCGCGGGTTCCATTTCTAAAGTTTCCAACGGTACTCTTGCCGGGTTGATGCAACGTTTTTCAGTGGGCGCAGCTTCTGCCGGGTCCAATGCGTACGGGTCAGCGGTTATTCCCCTGATAGGGCCTAACGGTCAATTTAATTACAGTTCCATAGCCGGATTTTCCCTTGCGGTCAGCGCGACAGCCTTCGCTAAATTTACTTTTGGCTTAGGCCGCGGCTCAAAAACCAACAGAACCGGGTTGACGATGGATTCTTATTCCATGATTCCGGGCGATAATCTGGCCGTCAACCATGGGGAAATCGTAGATGTTACCATCAATACTCCTTACGATACTGTCCGCAAGGGGTATGAAATCAGAGTAAGGGAAATTTTTTATGTAAAGTCCGTTGGACACTGGCAGGTGAAGACGACAACCGTATTTCTTCCGGTAGGCCATAATGAGCTGATGCCGAACGGGCTGAACAGGCTTATTTTCATGCAGAGCGGGCAACCGAGTATAGAAGAGCGGGAGGAAAAGGCGGCTCTTTATATGGAGCTGGGAGGCGGCAGTACCAATACCCTGTTCAAGATAGCTTCTCTCCGCGGCTTCATCAATTTCGAGGCAGGAACAGGCGTAAGCACCCTGATTATCGACGCGCGCAATGAGAAAACATATGCCCTTTCAGCCGACGCGGGCACAGGCACCAGGCACCTTTATGCCAATGGATTGACCAATCCAACCTATCACGCATTGGAAGCAATGGCCGTCAATGCTATTGAATCCGAGGAAACGGCGGATTTTGAAGATATTAACATACCTCTCTAATCATGAACGACGCAGAAATACAAATTCAGTTCCCGCGGCCCGGCAACTGGCAGGAATTCACGTTGACGGCCATTTATCAGGACGCTGGAGGTTACACCCGGACAGACCGCTACACAGCGGACGAGATACCAGCGGAACAGGCTCCGGCAATGGAGTCCGTAGTTGCTGCGCTGGTGGGATTGGGTGAGGACTGGCAAGCCGTCCAGGTATGGGCAAGGCTGGGAAAAGATGTCCTGACCCTTGCGGAGGATGGTGCCTATACAATGATTGATGCGGTATCTTTGACCGTTGAGGCCGTCCATGCGGAGACCAAAG
>NZ_MNUD01000025.1:0-53452 GCF_001917295.1 Akkermansia sp. 54_46 | reverse complement strand
CCTATAGGCATAATACCTCCAAGATTGAAGTAATGGAATGTATAGGAGATACGATTACCAAAATGGTTGGTAAGAGAATGATGTATTGTGAATTGGTGAAGTGACTTTTAAAAATAAAGGATAAGTAATTTTATGGAAAAAAGATTACATTATTATAACAAAGAAAGAGATCGATGGATTTCAGAAAATGGATTTTTTGTTACTGATCCAATATTAATTGAAATAGAACAAATGAGTTACAATCCATTATGGAAAATAAAATTCCTATTTTTTATCTCAAAATTATTAAATATAAAAATAATTATAGACAAAAAGGAAAAATGGAGACACAAAAGTATCATTTATGACACTGTAAATGGCAAATATATTAAAAAAGATGATATTAATCTAGACAATTTATCCCCGGTCCATCACTAATATCATTACCTTCGTCCATTCTCATAGAATGAACTACCATATTTGAGGAATCAATTTTTAATAAAATAAATGAATCTTCAAATTCAGAACGATATTTTTCAAAAAAATTTTTCACAGAATCAATTAGATCAGGAATTTCTTCAATACATTGTATTGATATTTCTCCTAAATCTGGTTCATCTTCGTGAATTATATATGTTGAAGTAGAAGAATTATTATCGGTTTCTAGCGGAAATTTTTTAGGAGCATAAGACGCTAATAGATCATCAAATTCTTTTCTCCGTTGTTGATAGGAATTAGAAGAACCATCTCTTGTTGTAATCCTAAATGTTATCAAATATGTGGTCATTTCTTCTGAGAGATAATTTGTTTTATAGCTTCTTTTATAATAGAATCATTCTCTTCTCCACTTTTCCCAAGAAGCCAAACCAATAGAGGAAGTGCAACATTGTTTTCTACAATAAACCATTTGGGATGACCGAACGCGCTTGGATAGCCAATACCATTGTATGCTTCATTCCATCTCATTCCGACACGTGAATTGCTTTCATCGTCGTCCCAATTCCCTATCGCTATAGAAAAATCTTTATTATTGTATAAGACTCTATGATTTGTGAAATCTCTAGGATGTACATTTTCTGGTTCCATTTGCATATAATTGAATAATTTTCTTGAGAAGTCAAGAGTCAACTTGTAGTCTTCTAAGAAATTTGGGGAAAACCAATTCCCAAAAGTTAAGACTCTAGTTCCTTGATCAAATCAAATATATTAATATTGAGCAATTTACAAAGAGATAACACTTCCAAAAAGGTCAAATACCGTTCTCCTGTCTCATATTTGGAAACGAATGACTGAGGAAGATTACACATCTCGGAAAGTTCTACTTGAGACAATCCCATTTTTTTACGCTTCATCCTAAGGAATAAACGCAATTTTTCTTCTTGGACATTGTCCCTCTTTCTGAGCATTTAAGCAGGATAACCTAGAAGCCAAAATAACCCGAATCGGGATATTTTTAGGTTTACAATCAGCTTATATCTCGTACTATGCGGATGAGTTCCCAAATCTGGGAATCCTCAAAACGAGATAGAACTATGAAGACATTATTACTTGGAACAGTCTTGGCATCCCTGGCTTTGCTTACCTCATGCAGCAATTCATCATCCAATGGAGATGGAAGCAATTCAGAAGCTCCATTGACACTGGAAGGAAAAACTCTTACGGGAGGCATGTATGTAGACTATCAAGAAGGTGATGGTTGGGAATTGGAGGCAAAGGATTTTGTTTTCAGTACTGGAACCGTTACGTTTGGCGCAGTCGAATATGATGCCAATGACCATGAGACAACCAGAACAATTACAGGAAGTTATGTTTTTGAAAAAACTGGAACTAATGTAGGAACCCTGCAAATTGAGTCAAATTGGGTAGGGTTTCATCTTAATTTGACGTTTAATGGTAGTAATGTTGCTGCTGAAGGAACGATGAAAGAGAATATGGGAAAGGAATTACCTGCAAAGGGTACATTTGATAAGAGGTAATTTATTTATTACAAATATATTATGAAAAACGCTGACTAGAATACCTAGTCAGCGTTTTTGTCTAAGTTATTCACCTTCAGATGATAAGGGGATGACGAAAATATTTTAAAATAATATGGTTAGTCAAGTATGTAGGTCCCTATTTTTTTTCTTTATCCCTGCGCGGAGCATTGGTTTCCTGTGGCTGGAAGGGGTATGTTTGCCGGGAAACGCCGGATGATGCGGAAAAGAAATGCGAAGGTATTCGGATTATTGATGATTTGTTTTTTCAATTTATTGATAAAGAACGGATTTGATTTATTTTTACTGGTGAGGTCAACGTGTTTTTCCCGCGCTCTGTCATTCTGATTCCGCTTGACTTGCATCCGGATAAAGAGTACCTATCGGTACATTTTTGAAGCATGCTTCATTGTTTTATGGCCGACCCTTTTACGATTTCGTTTTTGATGAAAATGATTACGGACCGCGTGGATATGATGCTTACGCGCGGCTTGACTCTGGAGCGTGTTACGGCCTCCCAGGGCCGGGTGCTGGCTTACCTGATGTCCCGTGACGGAGAAAACGTCTCCCAGAGGGACATAGAGCGGCATTTGGGTGTCTCCCATACCACGGCCAAGGGAATTGTCCAGAGGCTGGAACAGAAGGGCTGGGTAACCACGGCTTTTGACAGTGAAGACGGACGGCTGAAGAATGTGTACCTGACGGATATGAGCCGGGGCGTTCATGAGGCCATCTGTCAGCAGATAGGAGTGATTGAAAATACGCTGCTGGACGGGGTGCCGGAGGAAAGCCGCAGCATGCTGAGGGATCTGCTCCGGCGCATGTACGACAATCTCAAATAATAAAAGCCCGTGCTTTTTTCCGGGGAACGGGTTTGGAAAAATATGAAGCATGCTTCAATAATATTGTTAACCAACAACATGAAAGCACACTATATACTGATAGCGGTCCTGTGCGGGCTGGCAGGGTGCCGGGAAGACAACGGCGCCGCGGATGCTGCAAACCGGAGGGAAATGCCTCCGCTCAAGGTTTCCGTGATGAATATGGAGCAGAGAACGGTGGAGTTGAAATCTTCCTGGTTCGGCCATTTGCGCGGGGTGGAGCAGGCGGACATCAGGCCGCAAGTTTCCGGAACGCTGATACGCCAGGTTTACTGGGACGGCTCCATTTGCGACAAGGGAGAACTGCTTTTTGAAATTGACCCGGCTACCTATCAGGCCGCCGTGGACAGGGAGGCGGCCAACCTGGCTACGGCTCGTGCCGTCAAACTTCAGGCGGAAGCTTCTCTGGACAGGGTGCAGAAGGATTTGGACCGCTATGACAAACTGATCAGGACGGGGGCTATTTCCGTCAAGAACCTGACGGACGCGCAACAGAACCTTAAGGAGATGCAGGCCGCTCTGGAACAGGCGGAAGCGGGCATCAAGCAGGCGGAAGCCTCCCTGGAAAACGCCCGGATCAATCTTGACCGCACCAAAGTACGCGCGCCGTTCCGGGGACTGGCTTCCAAGGCGACGGCCAGCGTGGGGGAACTGATTTCCGCCAGCGGCTCGCCGCTCACTACCATGTCTTCCATCGACCCCATCCGGGTGGATTTTTCCGTGACGGGAAAACAGGTTCTCAGCCGCCTGATGGATGGAACCGTGAATGTGAAAACCGGGCGCATGGGAGACATGCCGGATTTTGAATTGATTCTGGAAGACGGCTCCGTCTTTGAAAAGAAGGGGAAGGTGGTTTCCGTGGACAGCGAGGTGAGCCGTTCGACGGGCACCGTCAATTTCATCGGCCATATTCCCAATCCGGATCTGAAACTGCGTTCCGGAATGGCGGTGCGCGTGCGCGCCGTGACGGGTACGGAGAAGGATGCCTTGCTGGTTCCCGCCCGCGCCCTGCTTTCTTCCATGAACCACCGCAACATCATGGTGGTGGCTCCGGACGGGATGCCGCGCCGCATTGACGTGCAGCCGGGGGAAACCGTAGTTCTTGACATGCCTGACGGCAAGGGCGGAACGGCCCCCATGCTGATGCAGATAGTAACGGGAACGGTCAAGCCCATTCCGGAATCTCTGAAGGAAATAGGATACGGAAAGCCGGCGGATGCTCCCGTCATCGTGGAAGGCGGAATGATGGCCGCCCAGTATTCCAAGGCGAACAGCCTGATGCGGGAACATGGAGCCACGGAAGGGTTCGGGACGGTTGTCCCCGTTCCCTTCATCTATACCGCCCCTGTTTCCACCACTCCTTCCGTAACTGCCAAATAAGCCATGAGTGCGTTTTTCATCAAGCATCCCGCAATCGCAGCCGTGATTGCCATTGTGACCACGCTGCTGGGGCTGGTCTGCATGTTCAACCTGCCTATTTCCCAGTATCCGGAAATCACGCCGCGCACCATCCAGCTTCAGGCCATGTTTCCTGGGGCCAGCGCGCAGGCGGTGGCGGATTCCGTGGGCACTCCCCTGGAACGCCAGATTTCCGGCGTGCAGGGCATGGACTACATGACGTCCGTTTCCTCCAACAACGGCGTGTATAACCTTTCCGTCATTTTTGAACCGGGTTCCGATACGGATATTGACCAGGTGCTGACCAATATGCGCTATGGGCAGGCCTCCTCCCAGCTTCCGCAGGAAGTTCAGAGCACGGGCGTGACCATCAAGCAGCAGCCGGGGCTTCCGCTGATGATTTATTCCCTGACATCCCCGGACGGCAGTTATAATTCCGTGGATTTGGCGAACTATGCCCAGGTGAAGCTGGTGGATGAACTTAAGCGCGTGGAGGGCGTGGGGGAAGTTCAGGTGTACGGCGCGGGGCGTTATGCCATCCGCATCTGGCTGGATACGTCCAAAATGACCCATTACGGCGTTTCCGTCAATGAAGTGCGGGGCGCCATCTCCGCCCAGAACACCACCAACCCCGGCGGCAAGATCGGGGCGGACCCCGTGCCGGACGGCCAGGAGCAGACCATTACCGTGCGCACTCAGGGGCGTCTTTCGGAGCCCCATGAATTTGAAGACATCATCATTCGCCAGAATGGGGATGAAATCCTGTACCTGAAAGATATTGCCAAGGTGGAACTGGGAGCTGAAGACTATTCCGCCACCGGCCGCCTGAACGGAGAAGTTTCTGCAGCTATCGTTATCTTCCAGTCTCCGGGTTCCAACGCCATCGCTACGGCGGACCGCGTGGAAAAACTGCTGGAAGCCAAGGCTCCGCTGATGCCGGAAGGAATTACCGGGCGCGTTTCCCTGGATACGACTACGGCGGTGCGCTATTCCATTGATGAAATCAAGCACACGTTCATGGAAGCCGTCATCCTGGTGGCCCTGGTCGTGTATGTTTTCCTTCAAAACTGGCGCGCCACCCTCATTCCACTCATCGCCGTTCCGGTTTCCCTTATTTCCACGTTCTGCCTCTTTCCCGTCCTGGGGTTTTCTCTGAACACCATTTCCCTTCTTGGCATGGTGCTGGCCATCGGCCTGGTTGTGGATGACGCCATTGTGGTGGTGGAAGCCGTGCAGGAGCACATAGACAAGGGGCTCAATCCGCGCATGGCTTCCTTCGCCGCCATGCAGGAGGTATCCGGCCCCGTCATCGCCATTGCCCTGGTACTGGCGGCGGTGTTCCTGCCTTCCCTGCTGCTGGAGGGCATCACGGGAACGCTGTTCAAGCAGTTCGCCGTGACCATCGCCATTTCCATGCTCATTTCCGCCTTTAATGCGCTGACGCTTTCCCCTGCCTTGTGCGCCCTGTTGCTGAAACCCCGGAATGCGGGCAGGAAGAGCCTCTTTTCCCCATTTCACCGTTTGTTCAACTGGTGTTACGGACGTGTCTCCAACGGCTATACCCGCATGTGCGGAAGCCTGGCCCGCAAGCTGGCGATTTCCATCCCCCTCCTGTTGTTATTCTGGGGGGCGGTAGCTCCTGTGGCGGAGCGCGTTCCCGGCGGCTTTCTTCCGGATGAAGACCAGGGCTTTCTGCTGGCCTGCCTGATCCTGAAGCCGAATACCTCCCTGCAGGTTGCCTATGAACAGGACAAAAAATTTGAGGCGGTCCTCCAGGATCCCGCCGTGAAGAACCTTACTACCGTGGTGGGGCTCAACATCCTCAACAGCGTGCAGACTCCCGGCGCCTGCATTGCCTACATTGAGCTCAAGGACTGGAGCGAACGGCCGGAAACCTCCGCGGAGCTGGCCGGAAAGCTTCAGGGAAAGCTGGCCCAGGCCGGCCTGGACGGCATGGCGATGGTGCTGGAACCTCCCGCCATCCCCGGCGTGGGAACCGCCAACGGGGTTACGATGGTACTGGAGGATCTGGAAGGGCAGGGCGTAGCTTATCTGCATGAACAGGTGCAACGGTTCCAGGAAGCGGCTTCCCGGCGTCCGGAAATAGCCTTGTGCATAGACATGATGATGGCGGACATGCCGCAGAAGTACGTGAACCTGGACAAGGAAAAATGCAAATTCCACAAGGTGGATATTGACGTGGCCAACGGCATTTTGGCCTCCTACAACGGTTCCTCCTTCATCAATTACTTCAATGCCTTCGGCCAGCAGTGGCAGGTGTATATCCAGGCGCAGGGCGAAGACCGCGCCAGCCTGGAGAAGATGGACGGCTTCTTTGTCACGAACGCGGACGGAGCCCGCGTGCCTCTCTCCGCCCTGGTGAACATCAGAGAGATAGAGGATACGGAATTCGTGATGCACCATAACATCTACAACGCCGCCAAATTGAACGTGATGCCCCGGCCCGGCCACTCCACCCAGCAGGTGATGGATGCGCTGAAGGAAGTGTTCCATCAGACGATGGATCCCACGAAGGTTGGCTTCGACTACCAGGACATGAGTTTCCAGGAAAATAAAGTGCGCAACAGTATTGGGCTGGGGGCCATCTTCACCATGTCCGCCGTTTTCGCCTTCCTTATCCTGGTGGCGCTTTATGAGAAATGGTCTCTTCCCCTGGCGGTTTTCCTCACGGTTCCCATTGCCGTGCTGGGGGCCTATGCCGGGTTGTTCTGGCAGGGCATGGAGCTGACGCTCTAAGCGCAGATCGGTCTGGTGATGCTGGTGGGTCTGGCGGCCAAGAACGCCATCCTCATCGTGGAATTCGCCAATCTGGAGATGCAGCGCGGCAAGGGCCTGATGGAGGCTACGCTGGCTGCCGCGCGTCTGCGCCTGCGTCCCATTCTGATGACTTCTCTGGCATTCGTTCTGGGATGCATCCCCCTGATGCTTTCCTCCGGTTCCGGGGCTCTGGCGCGCAACGCTATCGGTACGGTTGTGGTGATTGGCATGGGGGTGGCTACACTGGTGGGCGCTTTTCTGATTCCATGTTCTTATGTGTTCATCATGAGATTATTCCGTATTAAATTCTCCCTGAATGATCTGAAGGAGGATCCGGATGAAGTGGGAGCCAGGAAATACCTGGCCGCCCATACGAAAGACTGATGTTTTACAGATTGTCCTGTTCCGGCGCTGACCATCCAGGGCAGCGCCGGAGCTTGCTTTCGGAGCCGGAGGGGAGTATTTTCCTGTCCGGACGCCGGGAGTAACGCCGGGTCATTTTAAGGGAATGAATGAGTACCGGCAGATAACTGAAGCTTTTCAGGAAAACTTCCGTAACTACGGAGAATTGGGCGCTTCCGTTTCTGTCTGGAAGGAGGGAAGGGAAATCGTTTCCCTGCATTCCGGGTTTGCCGCAGCGGATAAAACGCGTCCATGGACGGAACATTCGCTGGTGCCCGTTTACTCCGCCACCAAGGGAGCCGCATCCGCCGCCCTTCTGCTGGCCCTGCACCAGCAGGGAGCCTCGCCGCAGATGAGCATGGGGGAACTGTGGCCTGAATTCCCGCTGCCCTATGCATCCATCGCGCAGATGATGTCCCATCAATGCGGTTTGGCAGCTTTCTCCCGGACGGCAAGCGTGTTTGACCATGAGGATTGCGTGCGCGCCCTGGAGGAAACCGTTCCGGCGTGGCAGCCGCCGGAACACGGCTACCATCCGCATACTTACGGAGTGATGCTTGATGAACTCATGCTGCGGCTGACCGGGGAACGCCTGTGGCGCTACTGGGAGGAATACATCCGCAAACCGTTGAATCTGGATTTTTACATCGGGTTGCCGGAATCCGAATGGAACCGCGTGGCGACGCTGTATCCCGGCAAGATGGACATGTCCAACATGGGTACGCCGTTTTATCTGGAATACATGAACAAGGGCACGCCCGTAAACCGTGCGTTCAATACTCTGATAGGGCTGAACAGTGTGCGGCAGATGAACACGCCGGAAGCGTGGGTGTCCGGAGTTCCGGCCTTTGGCGGCGTGGCTTCCGCCCGCGGCATGGCGCAGTTCTACCAGGCCTGCCTAGGGCTGGATGAACTCCGGGTATTCCCGTCCGACGTGCGCGGCTGGATGCGGAACGTCGTCATTGACGGGCCGGACCTGACGCTGAAAACGCCCACCGCCTTTTCCTGCGGCTTCATGCACGATCCCGCAGACCCCGCCACGGGCCGCAAGCTGCGCCATCTGTTCGGCTCCGGCGGCTTCGGTCATGCCGGGGCGGGCGGTTCCCATGCCTTTGCGGATCCAGCCCACGGCCTTTCCTTCGGCTACGCGATGAACCGCATGGACTTGAACGTGCTGCCCGGCGTGAAGACCCGAAACCTTATCAGCGCAGTCATGAAAGAAGTGGCTGGAGAGTGTTCTTAACCTGAGACCTGGCTATCTGTTCAATCCCATCGGAAGTTTCCGGATAGTTTATTCGTTCCTATTCTTGCGGCCTTTTTTAATCTGAACGTGGGGGGTACAAAGAATGATTCTTCAGTCATTCCCTTGCTGCCCTGTCCCCTGTTGAAAAATCAGGGTTCCGTTTGCCGGGGATGCTGAACCCGGCCTTTGGAGTCAGCTGCTGGTTACCACCCTCCGCCCAGGGCGCGCGCGAGCTGCACCACGGCCTTGCGGATGTTCTGCTTCATGGTGACCAGGGATTCCTCCGAGCTGAGCCAGGAACGCTGGGCGGTGATCACGTTCAGGAAGTCCGTCTCGCCGTTGATGTACAGGGTGCGGGAGAGCTGGAACGCTTCTCTGTTGGCGTTGTTTTCCTTGTGCAGGTATTGCATCTGGGAGGTATAGCTGCCATAGGCGATCAGGGCGTCCTCCACCTCGGAGACGGCGGTAATGAGCGTTTTGCGGTAAGTTTCCGCAGCTTGTTCCGCTGCGGCTTTCTGGGCGCGTACCGTGGCTCTCAGGGCTCCGCCCCGGAACAGGGGCTGGAGCAGGTTCCCTCCCAGGGACCACGCGTTGTTGTTTTCCCTGAAGAGCTGGCCGAAATCTCCGCCGCGGCTGGAAAGGGAGCCCGTCAGGCTGAAGCGCGGGTACAGATCCGCTACGGCTACGCCCACGTTGGCCACGGCCGCGTGCAGGTCCGCCTCAGCGGCGATAACGTCGGGCCTGCGCCGCAGGAGTTCGGAGGGGAGGCCTACCGGAACGGTGGGCGTTTTCTCAAAGACGGAAGCTTTGGGCAGCGTCAGTTCTACACGGGAATTGTATGTTCCCAGCAGCACGGCGAGCTGGTTTTTAGAGGAGGCCACCTGTGCTTCCAGTTGCGGGATGCGGCTTTCCGTGGAGGCGACGGTGGAGGTGGCCTGCTCCACATCCAGACGGGGGGCGAATTCCGTTTTGTAGCGTTTTTCCGCAATGGTGAGGGTGCTGCGTTGGATTTCCAGTTGTTCCCTGGCGATGCGGAGCTGTTCGCAGGCGGTAATCCAGTCAAAGTAGGCCGTAGCGACGTCCGCCAGCAGGGCTGTGCGCACGGCTCCTGCGGAAGCTTCCGTGGACATGAGGGAGGCGCGGGAGGCCTCGATGGAACGCCGGTTGCCGCCAAAGAGGTCCAGCTCCCAGGAGGTGGACGCTCCCAGGGAGAAGTTCTGGGAAGTGGAGCTGCGAAAACCTCTGTCCGGGGACAGGCTCCACCCGGCGCTGGCGTCTGCGGAGGGAAGCAGGGATGCCTGGGAGACGCGGAGTTTTTCCCTGGCCTCCCGGATGCGGAGCAAAGCCACCTTCATGTCCGGATTGTTGTTGAGGGAGGTGGAGACCAGGCGGTTGAGTTGGGGGTCTCCAAAGATATTCCACCAGGAACGCAAATCTTTGTCCGAACTGTGGGGGGGCCTGTTCGCCTCCCACGTGGCGGGGAGGTCATTGGTCGGCGTCCGGAAATCCGGGCCTACCATGCAGGAGCCAAGGAAACAGGCGGCCAGAAGGGGGAGATGTTTGAACGTGGATGACATGGAAAAATAAAAAGTAAGGTGTTATTCGTGGCGAAGGGCATCAATGGGGTCCATCTTGGACGCCTTCCAGGAGGGGTACCATCCGAAGGCCAGGCCGATGAATACGGAGACGCCTACAGCCAGAGCCATGGCTTCCGGGGAGGAGGCTGTGGCCCAGTTCATGGTGCGGCTGACGATGATGGAGATCGCCTTGCCGAGCATGATGCCCAGCGCGCCGCCCACCACGCAGAGCAGCACCGCTTCCAGCAGGAACTGGCGCATAATATCCTGCGGACGGGCGCCCACCGCCATGCGCAGGCCAATTTCCTTGGTTCGTTCCGTGACGGAAACGAGCATGATATTCATGATGCCGACGCCGCCGACGACCAGAGAGATCATGGCCACGATCATCAGCAGATTGGTCATCACTTCCGTGGTGCTGCTCATGGCACGGGACATTTCCGCCATGTCCCATACCCGGAAATCGTCCAGCTGGCCGTCCTTGAGGTTGTGTTTGGCGCGGATCACTTCCGTAATCTGGTCAATGGCCTCGGAGGAGCGTTCCGGGTCTGAAATCTGAGCCATGATGGAATCAATATTGTTGAAGCGCCGCGGATGGGGAGCGTCCGTATAGGGCTGGTCCGTAGTTTCCGTGTAGTAATCCACGGAACTGGCAGTGTATTTATCTGCCCGGTTGAAGGTGGTGGTGCTGTTGCCGGTGGAAGTGGTGGTGGAACCGCCGCCCAGGCCCTGGAGGCGGTAGCGGATGCTTGTCCATGGGAGGATGATGGAGTCGTCCTGGTCGCGTCCCATCATGTTGGCCCCTTTTTTCTGAAGGATGCCGATGACTTTGAACATGACATTCTTGATGCGGATATCCTTGCCCAGCGGGTCTTCGTCCCCGAAAAGTTCCTTGGCCACCGTCTGGCCGATGACGCACACGCGCCTGGCCTGTTCCACATCTTCCTCGGAGAAGGGCTGGCCTCGCGCCATGTCATACCAGCTTTTGATTTTCAGGTATTCCACGGAACCTCCCTCTACAGTTTCCGGGCTCCAGTTCTTGTTGCCGTAAATGACCTGGCCGCTGGCGCGCACCACGGGGGTAGCCCGCAGAACCATGGGGCAGTCTTTCGCAATGGCTTCGCAGTCCGCGTTGGTCAGGGAGGCCCGTCCGCCCGCGCCGGTATTGACGCCGCTTTTGGAGATGGCTCCAGGGCGGATATTCAGCGTGTCCGCCCCCATGGAAGCGATGGTATTTTTAATCTGGAGCGTAGATCCCTGGCCGATTTCCACCATGGCGATTACTGCGGCAATGCCGATGATGATGCCCAGGATGGTGAGGGCTGCGCGCATGGGATTACGCACCAGGGCCCTGATGCAGGTTTTAAGGAGAGGAAGGAATTTCATACGTCGTCCTTGCTAAGCATATCGGAAATCCCTTCGCAGATAAGACCGTCCGCCATGTTGATGGCCCTGTCCGTGAAGGCGGCTATTTTGGGGTCGTGCGTCACCAGGATGACTGTGATTCCCTGTTGGCGGTTCAGGTCCTTGAACATGTGCAGCACTTCCTTGGAGGTAGTGGAGTCCAGGTTTCCCGTTGGTTCGTCCGCCAGCAGGATGCTGGGGTTGTTGATGAGGGAACGGGCAATGGCTACGCGCTGCTGCTGTCCGCCGGAAAGCTGGGCCGGGGTGTGGTCCATGCGGTCGGAAAGGCCTACCAAATTCAGCAATTCCACGGAACGTTCGCGCATGGCTTTCATGCTGAGGGCAGGGTGGGCATATACGGCAGGCATCATCACGTTTTCCAGGGCTGTGGTACGGGAGAGCAGGTTAAAGTTCTGGAAGACGAATCCGATGCGCTTGTTCCGGAGAGTGGCTCGTTCTGCGGCGTTGAATTTGGCAACATCTTCCCCGGCAATATAGTAATGGCCTGAGGTAGGGCGGTCCAGACAGCCCAGGATATTCATCAGGGTGGATTTTCCTGAACCGGAAGCTCCTGTGAGGGAGACGAATTCCCCCCCGTTGATATCCAGGGTGATGCCCTTGAGCACTTGAAGGTCTATTTCTCCCAAGTGGTACACCTTGGTTATGTCACGTAAGCGGATCACGTTTGTTGGAATGCTTGATGCGGTGAAAAAGAGTAATTAAGAGGTCGAATGATGGCGGTTCCCCGGGTCAGGGAGGCGGGGGAGGGCCGTCATTTCCAGCCGAGGCTGGCGTTTTTGTATTGCCTGTGCTAGGCTTGCGGCGTGGGGGCATTTTGGGCGCGAACGGGTTTTCCCCGCCGGCGGAGGCGGAAGAACCGTCCCCCGAACTGTCGGAGCGGTTCAGTATCTGGGCCGTAGAGACGATTTCCATTCCTTCCCGGAGCGTTTCTCCCGCAATGGCTGTCAGCATGCCGTTGCTTTCCCCTTTGGTGACCAGGTGGGGATAAAGAAGATTGTCCCGCAATTCCCAGACCACGGCTTTTTTCTTTTGTCCGTCCCGGACGGGGGCGGCCAGCTCCGGCTGCATCCGGTCAAAGGCCGCTTTTTGTTCAGCGCTGACCAGTTCTGTTTCCGGGCGGAAGCGGAGGGCCGCATTGGAAACGAGGAAGGCGTTTCGTATGTCCTCTACCACGAATTGGACATTTGCCGTCAGATAGGGGATAAGAAGCTTGTCCGGATTGGGTACATCAATGTCCACGATGTAAGTGACCACATTGGACGTCATGGTTGCGTCCAGCCGTATCTTGTCCACCGTTCCCTTGAATTTGCGGCCGGCGAAAGCGTCCACGGTGAACAGCACCTCCTGCCCCTTGCGGATGCTGCCGATGTCCGCCTCGTTCACAGCGGCCCAAATTTTCAGCTTGGAAAGGTCTGTGGCGATGTAAAACAGGCTGGAGGCGCTCATGCTGGAAACCACTGTTTGGCCTATGTTGACCAGGCGTTTGACCACGACGCCGTCCACGGGGGACTTGATGGTAGTGTATTCCAGATTGCGCATTTCCTTTTTCAGCGCGGCTTCCGCCTGTTTCAGGGATGCTTCCGCTTCCTGCAGGGAGGCTTCCGCCACGGCTACGTTGGCGCGGGCGGTTTCTTCATCCGCAATATACTGGTCGTAGCTGGATTTGGACAGGGCATCCCCCGGCCCCAGCTTTTCCGCGCGTTCCCGGTCCAGTCTGGCCTGCTGGTGCTTGGCTTTGGCCTGCTGGATGTCCGCCTTGGAGCGGGCGATTCCGGCAATGGCCTGCGCTTTGGAGGCTTCCGCCCTCTGAACGTCCAGTTGCACGGGAAGCTTGTCGATTTCCGCGAGCATCTGACCGGCTTTTACAGGGCTGGAATAATCCACTACCTTGCCGTTCATGTCCTTGCCGAACTCCATGATGATTCCGCTGACCTGGGCGCCTACATCTACCAGTTCATCAGGCTCCGTGACGCCGGTTGCTTCGATGGTGATCATCAGGTCTCCTTTTTCAAGAGGTTCTGTCTGGTAGTCCACCTGGATGGCTTCATTTCCTTTCCACTGTTCCCAGGCAAACCAGATGCCTCCGAGAACGGCAATGACGATGATGAGTTTGATGAATCCCTTCACGACTATATTATACTTCGCAATAATGAAAAAGTTGCACGGATGTTAAAAACTTTTCCGCAACGGAGCGTGATCCTATCATGATTTCCGGAAATGTCTAAGGGATTATTATGTTTATTAACAGTTGCTGTTTATTAACTAATAATATTTCCTTTCTTCCTTTTCGCCCAGTGACGGAAGGAGCGGGAATGGAGGGCCACGAAATATCTGAAGGTGCTCCCATTCGATCTTTTGGGGAATTGGCTTCTCCGTGTTTGTAAGTGATGCGGGGGTGGGAAGAACAGGGAAAGGCGGTGAATCCCGACAGGAGTAATGTTGCCCAAGAGGGGAATCCCGGCTTACCTGCGGGCTCAAGGAGGGGAGAAACGTTGAAAGAACGAGCTTTCTGGATTCAGGTGATGGAAAAAAGACACCGCTGCACCGTCTCTGGCTGTGAGCCACGTTCCCGTGCCTCAATAGAGCGGGGACTTCCGCCGCTGTTTTGACTTTTCCGGTATAGGACGTAGTCAGCCCTGCGTCGGGGCTGCCCCCATTAGGTTGTAATATCGGTCCGGGCCACTTTGCCAGGCGATGACGAGTGCAGCAGCCACCACCTTATATACCTCATGGTAGGGAATGTTCCAAGGTGTTTTTGCAATCTTTTCAGACATGGAGGGAACTTTCCCGTGGAGCGATTGATTTTGAAAGGGATGCTGCTTTCAGCGGTGTTCTTCCAGCCATTCCTTTAACACAAGGCGGTCCGCAGGTGCTCAGGGCAGTTCTTCCAGCGTACGGCGGGAGAAGAACCCCAGGTTTTCATGTTCCAGAGGCCGGGGCAGGGCGCAAAGTTCCAGACGGCACAGAAAGGGGATAAGGCGGATAATGCGTTCAGGCTCCCGGTGCCGTACGGGGGTGAGCATGCGGACGGGGAAGACGGTGCATCCCAGCTCTTCCCGTATTTCCCGTATGACGGCGTGCCGGGCATTCTCCCCTGGTTCCACTTTTCCGCCGGGGAATTCGTAAAGAAGCCCGTTGGACTGCCCCGTTTTCTTTTTGGCGCCCAGAAGAAGAGGGCCCCGTGCGGCGGGCAGTTCAATCAGGGCACAGCAGACGTCCAGCGTGTTCATGGGGCGTAAAAGTCCAGGTTATGCAGGTTGATGATGCGGGTGTCCGTATCCAGGACGCCGAAACCGATGCGTCCGGTCCTGCCCTGGAGTTCTCCGGGATTGGCCAGCAGGCAGCCGCCGCATCTTTCGCTGACGGCCTGGTGGGTATGGCCGTACAGGGCGGCGTCTGCGTTTCCGCTGCGCGCTTCCCGCAAGGCGTATTTTGGGTAATGGGAGAGGGAAAGTTTCATGCCGTACCGGGTGATAAGGGCATGTTCCGGATGCAGGCGCGCCGCTGGGGAACTGGCGGCCATCCGCCGCATGGTTTCCACATCATAGTCATTGTTGCCCGGAACGGCATCCAGAGGAAAGTCCTCCGTCAGTTCAATCAGGCGCCGGAAACTCTCCGGCGTGGTGCAGTCGCCCAGGAAGATGAAATGTCCGCAACCCAGCAGGCGCATCCGGTGCATGGCTGGCTCCAGATGGTCTGTGCGGTTGTGCAAGTCGGAAAAAATGCCTATCTTCATCTTTTTTCAGCAATTCATGGCATGAATGGGCCATGCCTTCAATTCATCCGGCAGGGAAAGTGGGAGCGGATGGCCTCCCTCCTTGCGCAGCAGACAGGTGAAACCGCCCGCTCCTGCTCCGTGAAAGGGCATGAGCCGGTAGCAGGCTTCCTGCGTCAGGGAGGAACGGAAATGCTCCAGCTCCGGCACGGTTACGGTGTGCAGGTCCGGATGGCGCTTCAGCAGGTACAGGACATTGCGTTCATTTTCCTCCGGAGCGTAGGTGCATGTAGTGTACAGCAGGAAGCCGCCGGGAGCCAGACACCGGAGGGCGGCCAGCAAAATGCCCCGCTGCCGCTTGGCGTTGCCTCCGGTGACGGAGGAATTGAAACAGCCGGGGTTGGGAATGCCTTTAGCCAGCAGGGACTGCCCGCTGCACGGGGCATCCGCCAGAATGAGGTCAAAACACCCTGGGGCCAGTTCCGCCCACTGGTCCGGGCGCAGGCGCTGGGTGTACAGATTGGTGAAGCCGCAGCGAAGCAGGTTGTGGCGTAGAATGCCCAGGCGCTTCGGATGCACCTCATTGGAAACATGCTCCTGAGGAGATACCCGCGTTTGCGCCAGAATGCTTTTTCCTCCCGGCGCCGCGCACATGTCCAGGCAGCGTCCCGGACGAAACGGAAGATGCGCCAGAGGGGCCGTTTCCCAGACGGACGAGAGATCCAGCGGATAGTAATAGCCGCATTCGTAATCCGGCAGGGAGCCGGGTTTGGTTTCTGTCTCTCCCGGCGGGAGCTCCAGAATGAAGGAATGCCCCCACTCCTGCGGCGTGTTTTTTGCCGGCAGGGGCGGCTGGTAGCCTTCCGGAGCCTTCGGTGTAATGACCAGCGCGCTTCTGGAACGGTTCCCGGCCTGCATGGCGTCCAGAAAATCCCGTTCCTGTTCCGCCGTCAATTCCAGTTTGCGGGAGAGTCTGAGTATTTGGGATGAAGACACGAGATCAGGCCCGGAATGTTTCTCCGAAGTGGGTGTTGAGGGCCAGATGGGCGGCCCCCAGGATACCCGCCTCCGTACCGAACTGGGCGGGAAGGATTTCAAGGTATTCCACCAGAGGGGCGGCGAGCTGGGCTTTCATGATTTCCTGCAGGGGCTGGAAAAGCAGGGTTTTGGCCTTGGCCACGCCCCCGCCGATGATGATGGCTTCCGGGTTCAGGAGATAGCAGCAATTCATCAGGGCGCAGGAGAGTTTTACGGCCAGGTCCCGCCATACTTGTTCAGCCACTTCATCACCCGCCAATGCGGCCCGTTCCAAAGCGATGGGGTTGCAGTCCACAATGGCCTTGTCAATGCCGTGGCTGGCGTAAAGCGTGCGTGCATCCGCAGCTATTTCCCGGTTGCCTACATAATCCTCCAGGGAGCCGCGGTTGCCGTAATGGCCCAGGCGCCCCCGGTAGTCGATGCTCGTCTGCCCCAGCTCCCCGGCGGAGCAGGTAGACCCGCGCAGAAGTTCTCCGTTCACGATCAGGCCGCTGCCAACGCCGGTGCCGAGGGTCAGGCAGACCAGATGTCTTTTTCCTTTTCCGGCGCCCAGCTTCCATTCCGCATAAGCCATGCAGTTGGCGTCGTTTTCCACGTATACGGGCAGTCCGCAGGCGGCCTGGAGCATGTCCCGTACCGGAACGTTGTTCCAGCCGGGCACGTTGGTAAGCGTATAAACGGTCCCCTGGTAAAAATTGACGAACCCCGGCATTCCCATGCCGATGGCCTGCACTTCCGGGTGATTCAGCCGCAGCATATTCACGAACTGGGCTATGGCTTCAATCAGTTGATCGGGATTGCCGTATTCCTGGGTGGCTATCGAAGGAGCGTGGGCGATTACTTCCGCGCCCTTGACGACCCCCATCTTGATGGAGGTGCCTCCGAAGTCAATGCCGATGGAGGGAATGGTTGAAGCTGTCATATAACGCCAATATAGAATTTTATCGGGCGTTGAAAAGGTTAAAAGAAGTATGTTCCCGGTAAAATCCCGACAGGAAAATAGAGGGTGCAAAAGGGGGGGAAATGACTTGTTTCATCACTGAATTTTCTTGAATGAACATTTGGGCGTTTGTAATGTCTCATAGTCTAGTCAGCGGGGCGGGTTCTGCCCTCTGTTCGTGAAATATTGTCAACCTCAGCCCATAGAGACACCTCCTATGCCTACTCCCAAGAAAACCAATAGCAAGACCGTCGCCAAGGAAGTTCCGGCTTCCAAGAAAAAGACCTGCGGGAAGTCCGATTGCAAGACCGCTGTAGACCTGGAGGCTCCCGCCAAGAAGAAATGCTGCAGGAAAAAGGCGTCTGAACCGGAAAAAGCCGCCAAGCCCGCCAAAGAGGCTGCCGCCGCCGCGGCTGAAATGGAAAAGAAGCCTGCGCCGAAAACGGCCAGAAAGGCTCCGGTTAAGAAAACCGCTCCCGCTCCTGTTGCCCCGGTTCCCGCTCCCGCGAAAAATGAATTGACGGATGAACAGGCGGAAGCCATTGCCGCCGCCAGGGCCGAACTGGCCGCCAACCCCGAATGGGAGCCTTTTGTGCAGATGCAGCGCCAGCATCTGCTGGACTTGCGCGACAGGGCTCTGGACAACATGAGCGGCGTGGCCCGCGATACTCTCCGGAATCATCCGGAAGGCAGTGAGGCTTCCGGCTCCGGGGAGCACCAGGCGGATGCCGGCAGTGACGCCTATGACCGTGATTTTGCGCTCAGCCTGCTTTCCAAAGAGCAGGACGGCCTGTATGAAATCGAACAGGCGCTCGCCCGCATTGACAACGGAACATATGGCATCTGCGAAATGTCATACAAGGTCATTCCCATCCTGCGTCTGGAGGCCATCCCCTTTGCGCGGCTTACCGTGGAATGCCAGGCCCAGTGGGAAAAGGAAAAAGGCCAGAATGCCAGGTTCCGTCCCAGAGTGGCCCTGGGCTTTGCCGGAGGACAAAATGATGTAGATTTATCTGTTTCTCTTGACGATGACGAAGAATAGTGTATAAATCCTCCCCCGTAACACATTTTCATCATGCCAAGAGACATCATCATCCTCGAATGCACCGAGGCCAAAGCCGAAGGAAAGCCTACGTCCCGCTACGTCACCACGCGCAATAAAAAAAGCCTGCGTACTCCCGGCCGCCTGGAAAAGATTAAGTACAATCCTTTCCTGAAGCGCCGTACGCTTCATCGTGAAATGCGTTAACTGGTTCGGCTTATCGATTATCTTTATTATTATGTCCACTGAACCCAAGACTGTAGAACGCCGTATTCGTTTCCGCACGTGCAATCGTCAGATGCCGCGCCGCCGTCTCGACATCCCGATGGATCAGGTCAATCTGCTCAACCCTGATTTTCTGTCCAAGTTCACCTCTGAAACCGGCAAGATTCTTCCCCGCCGTGTGACCGGGCTGTCCGCCAAGATTCACCGCAAGATAACCCGTGAAATCAAGCGGGCCCGTTCCATCAACCTTCTGCCGTAACAAGCCCCAAGGAAAATCTCTTTCGGTAGAATTGTCTTTGCAGGCGGGAGTTTGTCCGGTAACAGGGCAGACTCCCGTTTTATTTCCACCCATCATCCTCTTTTTCCATGCAGGAACTGAAAGATACCCAGTCCGAGGCGGATACGCGCAATATTTCCATTGACCGGGTGGGCGTAAAAGGGTTGCGCTTCCCCATCCAGATACAGGACAAGCTCAACCGCATCCAGTCCACCGTGGCGACGGTTTCTCTGGCGGTGGATCTGCCGGAAGAATTCAAGGGCACCCATATGAGCCGTTTTGTGGAAGCGTTGCACCAGCATGGCCCCTTGCTGGATGTGCATACGGCCCTGGCCATTCCGCGGGAACTGCTCCGCCGTCTGTCCGCCCGCCGTTCCCATGTGGAAATGGAATTCCCGTTTTTCCGCTCCAAAAACGCTCCTGTGACCGGAATTGAAGGGCTCATGGATTACGTTGTCCGGTTTGAGATGGAGGCGGAAGCGAACAACAAACTGGCTGATTTCAAGCTGACAGTTATCGTTCCCGTGACGACACTTTGCCCCTGCTCCAAGGCCATGAGTGCCTACGGAGCCCACAACCAGCGCGGGCTGGTTACTTATTCCGTGCGTTTTGCCTCCAGGCCCGTCTGGATTGAAGACCTGATTGACCTGGTGGAATCCTGCGCGAGCTGCTCCCTGTTCAGCGTGCTGAAAAGGCCGGATGAAAAATGGGTGACGGAAAAAGCTTATGAAAACCCTGTCTTTGTGGAAGATCTGGTGCGCAACGTGGCGTTGAAAACGCAGAGTCATTCCGCCTTCAGCTGGTACCGGGTGGAAGCGGAAAATTTTGAATCCATCCATAACCACCAGGCATATGCCGTCATTGAGCGCGATTTGCGTTCCTGAACCATTTCCGCGCCGGATTTATGAACGATAACTGGTGGGCCGTTGCCTCTCTCATCCTTTCTCTGGCTTTCACAGGGCTGGGATGGCGCCTGCTGGCTTCCGGTCGGCGGTTTTTATATGCCCATCTTTGGATGGCGTGCCTCTTTGTTCTCCAGACAGGGGCGCTATGCGTCAAAGCGTACCAGACGGGAATGTGTCCCATCCGCGGCGCTTCAGAGGTGCTCTTCTTCCTCTCCTGGAGCATCAATCTCTTTTATCTGATGCTGGGACGTGCTTACCGAATGTCCGTGCTTGGCATCTTTACGGCTCCGGCTATTGCCGTGCTGACGGTTTTTTCCCTGCTGATAGGCCGTTCCGGAGCGGACGTGCAGGGCACGCATGACTTCTGGGTGACGGCGCATGTGGGCATAGCCATGATGTCCTACGGAGCCGGCGGCCTGGCCGCTGCCGCGGGGGCGGCGTTCTGCATGCAGAATGAATGTCTTAAAAGACACCGGATTCCCGGCACCTGCCGTGTGCTTCCTCCCATCCGTACACTGGAAGCCAGCATGAAGCGCCTGGTTCTTGTGGCATTCCTCCTTCTTCTGCTTGGGGAATGGCTTGGGTGGCGGGGGAATCTCCCCATTAATGCGGCCAAGACCTCCATTGTCATTCTTCTCACGGCAGGCTACAGCGTCCTGCTGTGGTTCATCTACCGCCGCGGCATTCCGGGAAGGATGTTGGCCTGCTGCTGCGTGGCCCTCTTTATTGCATCCATGAGCATTTTCCTGGTAAGCTGATGAGAATGGTTTGTTTAGGCTTGAATCACCGGACCGCTCCCGTGGAAATACGGGAGCGGTTTGCCGTGCCGTCCCATAAGCTCCGGGAGGAAGGACAGCGCATCCGTTCCCTTCCTGGAGTGGACCAGTGCGTTGTGCTTTCCACCTGCAACCGCATGGAAATTTATTATTGGTCCAACGCTCCGGAAAATGCGCAGGAGCACATTTTATCCCATTTTCTGGGTGATGGGCGCGGGGAACTGGATATGGCTTCTTATTTTTACAGCCATCAGGGAGAAGATGCTCTAGGCCATCTGTGCCGCGTGCTGAGCGGCCTGGATTCCATGGTGCTGGGGGAAACGGAAATCTTCGGCCAGGTAAAAACGGCTTACCAGACGGCCCTGGATGCCGGGGTAACTGCGGCCTGCGCCAACAAAACCTTTCAGAAAGCCTTTACTATCGGTAAAAAAGTGCGGACGGAAAGCCAGATTCATGCCGGGGCAACCTCCGTGGGATCCGTGGCAGTGGAGCTGGCGGAACAAATTTTCGGGGACCTTTCCGGCACCCGCGTCCTTATTCTGGGGGCGGGCGAGATGAGCCGCGTTACGGGGCGCGCCCTGCATGCCCGGGGTGCTGAGGGCATTTATGTGGCCAACCGCTCCTTTGACCGTGCGGTAGAGCTGGCGGGCATGATCGGCGGCCAGGCCATCCGGTATGACGTGTGGGGGAACTATCTCAGGGATATTGACGTGGTGGTGGCCGCCACCGCTGCTCCCCACTGCATCATCACCCGGGAAACGCTTCTGCCTTTGCGCGCCTCCCGTAAATACCGCTCCCTCTTTTTGATTGATATTTCCGTGCCGCGCAACATTTCTCCGGACGTGGCGGATATTGACGAAGTGTATCTCTACGATATTGATACCCTCACCCAGCTGGCGGATGAAGCCAAGCGCAGCCGGGAGCAGGAGGTTTCCCGGTGCGAGGCCATCATCCGGGACAGCATCTCCAGATATTTTCCGGATTCCGCTCTTTATGACCAGTAAAAATACCCTCATCATCGGCACCCGCGGGAGCGCCCTGGCCCTGGCCCAGGCGGATATGGTCCGTGCTGCCCTTTCCCTCCGTTATCCGGAACTGGACGTGCGCTGTGAAATCATCCATACTATTGGAGACCGCCGCACGGATGTTCCTCTGGCGGATGTGGCCCGCGTTTCCGGCATGGTGGACAAGGGGATCTTCATTAAGGAACTGGAAACCGCCCTCCGGGATGGCCGCATTGACGTAGCGGTGCACAGCCTCAAAGATGTGCCGAGCGAGCTTGCCGCCGGCTTCACGCTGGCCGCCGTCTTGCCCCGTGCTGCCGTGGAGGATGTGCTTATCACGAAAGAACCGGACTGGAACGGTTCCGGAACGCTGGCTACCGGAAGCGTGCGCCGACGCCTGATGGCGCGCACGTACTGGGGTTCCGGCCTGCGGTTTGAAAACCTGCGGGGGAATGTGCCTACGCGTTTGGGAAAGCTGGTGGAACAGCCCGGCTGGGATGCCGTGATTCTGGCCAGGGCCGGTTTGGAACGCCTGGGGCTGTACGCGCCGGAAACCCTTGTGGAAGGAAGAAAACTTTACATGCGTCCTCTGCCGGTGGAAGTTTTTATTCCTGCTGTGGGGCAGGGCATCGTTGGAATGGAATGCCGTTCCTCGGACAGGGAGACGGCGGAAATGCTGGAAGGCATCAATGATCCGGAATCTTTTGCCTGTGCGCTGGCGGAACGGGCTTTCCTGGTACGTCTGGGTGCGAACTGTTCCACGCCCGTGGGTGTTTACGCCCATCCGGATGGAGAGGAACTGGTTCTGCGGGCTGCGTATTACGTTCCGGGCAGGGAAGAGCCTTTTGCCGTTGTGATTCGCGGAGACCGGAAAGCCCCTGAAGCGATGGGTCTTCGGGCTTTTGAAGAATTAGGCCTGAGTGGATGGCGGAAGACTTCCTCGTGTTCCGGATGCGGAGAAAAATAAAAAGGCTCCGGACCGGATCCGGAGCCTGAATCAGGCGGAAAACTCGCGGGCATTAATGTTTTTCCTTGGAGCCTGAGCTTTTATCGCTCATAAACTGCCCGGTTGAAGCATCGCGTTTGATGCGCCGCCCGGTTTTGCTTGTGGTAGTCTCGGAGCGTTTTTTGGAATTGCCCTTATGACTTCCACCCATGTGGGAACTGCTGGCCATGTTGTATTCACCTCCTTTCCATTTTCTTCGCTTGTTCATGAACGAGAGAAGAAATCCTGCCGTATCATAGGTTCCCGTGACAGCATTTGGGGCTTGCGGATGGAGTTTGTGCAGGAATATGCTTCTATTTATGAAGCAAACCGTTGCAAAAGGTAATCCCTTAGAGCCGCAGCTTCGTTGTGCTCCGTGTTTCTGGCGGAGTACAGCAGCGTAACCTTCCCTTTCCGCGCCAGCCGGAGCAGATGGGAAACGGCTTCTCCGTTTCCATCCAGTTCCTCATCGTACTTTTTGCGGAATGCGTCCCATCTGACTGGATCATGGGCAAACCACTGGCGGAGCGCCGTGGATGGAGCTATGTTCTTCAGCCACTCGTCCCAGGAAGCTTTTTCCTTGGAAATGCCGCGGGGCCAGAGCCGGTCCACCAGGACGCGGTAGCCGTCTCCGGGTTCCTTGGGGTCATAAATTCGTTTGATGGTTATGTTCATACAAAAAGATTCGATAAAGGAATAGAGCCGGGAAAGTTTTTTTCTGTTGAGCTGCGTCGGGACATGCGTTTTACGGGACCGCCAACAGAGGCAGTCCGCAGTTGGGGGAAAAAGAAACAAACGGTTCTGTTCCGGAGAGGCTGCCGCTTCCGGCGGAAGATAGCTGAAGCCGCTTAAAATTCCGGCGTAACGCCTGTGCGGACTTGCTACGCCAGCTGTCGGCTTTTCATCTTTCTGGCTGCAGTACGCTCTGTGTTCCGTGGACAAATAAGCTGACGTGGAATCCGGTAAAAAAGAAACCGGATAAGACGGGGAAACTTCTGTATGGAGCGGCTTCTCTGGAAAAAGGATATAACGGTTGCTGCACAGATTCCTTTTCCCCGATTCTCCGGAATACTATTTCCTCCAGGAGGGGTCGGGCGTCGTTCTGCGGGCCTGGAGCATCATGATGAGCATCTTGAGCTCATTGAGGCGCGAGTAGTGTTTTTTCCTGACTTCAGGATCCAGGGCCCCATAATACAGCCACCGGTCCGTTTGGGCGGACATCAGGCGCTGGGCCGTCATGGCCATGGACAGGGCGCGTCCTGGGGACTGGGCAGCAATGGCCGTACTCCAGGAATACAGCATATTATTGTAAATGGTAGTCCAGGCGAACATGCGGTCGTCAAACCTGCCGGGACTCTCTACGTACGGGCGGAGCAGCTGTTCCGCTTCCGTGAGGCGTCCCTGGAGGATGTAAAGGAGGCTTTTAGCCGCCGTCAGGCCGTGGTTCCCGGGGCTCAGGCGTTCCGCTTTTTCTTCCTGATGCTCCAATACTTTGAGCCGGGCTGGGCTTGGGGGGGGAGAACTGCCTGCGGCATGCAGAATGTTGCGCCGCACCAAATCCGGGTCCAGGCTGCAGGAGGCGGCTGCTTCCAGCATGGGCAGCCGATTGCTGGAGGAAGCCGGGACGGCTTGAAGGGAGTTTTTCCAGACCGGAAAAGCCAGAAACGCATAACACAGAGCCAATATGGCCATCAGCAGTGCGGCGGTCGCTTGAAGCCAGCGGCCGACTCGGCGCGAAGCCTTCACCCTGGAAAGAGGGGCCGTGCAGGTAATGCCGCCGCATAGGGCGCTGGCTCCAAGCAAGGCAGGGTTATGCCAGATGAATTCCCCATAGGCGTGGAAAGCGGCGATGCACAATACGCAGAACGCCGCCGGTCCCAGGGGATTGGGCCGTTGATGTTCTCCCGACAATTTCAGAACGCTCCGGAGTCCGGAAATAAGAAACAGGGCCAGCAGAGCCAGCATCAGCCCCAGCCCGGCATAGCCGTAGTCGCAGGCGGCTTGTGCGTATTCGTGGTGGGCAAAATTGGGGAGGTTGGCTCCGGAGAAAAACTCCGTGGAAAGATTGGTGTACATCCGGCTGCCGTGACCGAACAGCGGAGCCTGGTCCGCCAGCGCCCAGGCCAGTTTGGACAGGTCCAGCCGGTTGCCGAAGGAAAATGTATCCAGAAGGGCGGTAAGCCTGCCCGCCCCCCGGGACAAATCCAGCACGGCATAGGACGTGCCCAGGAAAAGCAGGATAATAAAGAGGATGGACGCCGTGTAAAATTTTCTGTTATTGCGGAAAACGCTGGAGGTATAAATAAAGAAGCACAGGGTTACGCCAGCCAGGGCGTTTGGGAAGGCGGACCGCGAGCCGCACGTGAAGGAAACGAGGATGAGCGCCAATCCTGTGAATAGGCGGATGCCCCATTTTCTGGCGGAAGCCATGCTGTATGCGCAAAGGAAAAAACCGGTGACGGACAGGAAATGGGCGGAAAAATTTTTGTATCCGAACAATCCGATGTTGCGGATTTCCGTGCCGAACAGGGAATAATCCGGTCTGAACCAGGAGGCTTCCGTTCCCGTTATGTTCTGATACCCCCACAGCAGGGCATTCAGCAGCCCCAATGCCGCAGCCAGTACGGGAAGAATACTCTTTTCCCCGTTTCCGGCTCCGGCATACGTTCCCGCCGCGAACATGACGATGGCCGTGGCGATAAGGCCCAGATCCGCTACGCTCTCATAATAAAACCAGGGGGAAAACCATGCCCGGACAAGGAAATAGCCGCCTCCCAGACCCAGGGCCAGCCAGCCCGGCAGTCCGGGGCTGGGAATCTTGTATCCCCGGAGAATACAGAAGCAGAACAGCAGGAGGGCTGCCGCCAGAAAGCAGGCGGGAAGGAAAAGGGTGTGCCATTCCCCGCCTGCCGCCGTCGTTGCCAGGAAGATGTAAAAAAGGGCCAGCAGGCCCGCCAGAATTTTCCCGGCGGCAGTTTCAGCAATGCGCGGAGCGGGGGAGGTGCTGGGGGGAGAGTCTGGCATGGTTGGGAATTTATCTGGAAGGCTGCAGTATAAACGCGGGAAACTTCCTTGCCAAGAGCAAGCTCCCTGTTGTATGCGGGAGGATGCGTCCAAATGCCAGAGTTCTGGCGGACAAGACGGAAAAGGTGTCCGTAAGCCGGACAGGATAAAATGATCCCTGTTGCCAGGGAGAGTTTCTGCCCCTTACTGCGGCTGAAATAAAACTGAGTATCGGTAAGGGAAAATAATATACCGCAGAAGCGGGCATCAATCCGTCTTTGGCTGCATATTTTCCGTTCGCCGTAAAATCTTGCAGCGTTTCAGCCTGTTTTCTGGAAAACAAGGTTCCCTTATGCCTGTAGGCCGAATTTACGTTTAATTTCCGGAACGGAATAATTCACCAGCGTGGGTTTGCCCCCCGGGGTGCAGTACGGCACTTCACAGGCAAGCAAATCCTTTAGGATGGCAGGGGCCCGGTGAGGGGAAATGCGCTCCCTCCAGGCGGATTTTCTGGCAAATTCCCCAATGAAGGTCTCATAAGCCACGCGTTTGGCATTTCGGCTGAATTCGGACTGGGTGAGACGGTCCACCAGCTCCAGGAGAAAAGCGCGTGCGTTTTCCAGTTCCAGCAGTGCGGGGATGGATTCTATTCTGATGGTATTCTGTCCAAAGGGCGTAACGACCATGCCGGCCTGGTCAAAATGCGGGGCGAACTGCCGGATGACGGCAAAATCCCGCGGGTCCAGATCCAGCACCACCGGATCCAGAAGCTGCTGGGACGGCATGGGGGCTTCCCGGCGTGCGCGCAGCCGTTCAAATATGATGCGTTCCCGGGCCGCCTTGGGATGCATCAGAACCAGGCCTTCCGGCGTTTCAAACAGGGCGAATTGCTGGCGGAGTGTTCCCAGATAGGAAAATCCGGCGGAGGCATCCCTTTCTGAAGCTGCGTTTTCATGGGCGTTTCGTGCCGTTTCTTCATCCTCCTGACGGTGAAAATCCAGTTTCCCCTGGGTGGCGGGAACCTGTTTCAAGGGAATGGCCCGGAGGGTAGGGGGAGGGACAGGCCCATGGGATTGTCTGGCAGAGGAGGAAAGCGGCGGTTGGGCGGCGGAAGAAGCAGGGGCCGGTCTGGCGGCCGCCGGGAAAGCAGAACCGGGGTTGGTGGAACGGGCGGGTATTTCCCCATACGGCGCGGTGGTAGAATGGGCAGGAGGAAGAGTTCTCTCCGGCTCCGGCGCGGCGGCAGCGTGGATTTCCTGCCGGGCGTGCTTTTGAAGAGTGTTGGCTATGGCTTCCACAATGGTATTTACCACGTCTGCGGAACGGCGGAATCTCACTTCCTTCTTGGCGGGGTGCACATTGACGTCCACCAGAGCGGGCTCCACCTCCATATACAAAAAAAGCGCCGGATGCAGTCCGGTGGGGAAGCCTCCATAGCCGTCCCGAATGGCCCTGTTAATGAGCTGGTCCTCCACGGGGCGCGTGTTCATAAAGACGTACTGCCCTTTTCTGGTGCGTCTGGCTTCGGAAAGAGGAAGCAGGAATCCCGTGATGGAAATACCGGGGCCGATGGTCGTTTCTATCGGAATCAGGGCCGCCGCTGTGGCAGCATCCGTCAGTGCGGAAATGCGGACGCGCAGATCCGCTGTGGCGGGAAGGTCAAAAACAAGCTGGTCGTCCCGTTTATAGGCAAACCGTACTTGGGGATAAGCCAGGGCATGCAGGCGTATCTGGTGCTCCACATGGGAAGCTTCCGTTTCTGCGGATTTGAGGAACTTGCGGCGCGCTGGAGTATTGTAAAACAAGTCGGCCACCTCAATGGCGGTGCCGGGAGAGACGCCTGAGCTTCTCGGTTCGTGTTCCAGGCCGCCGTCAATGCGTATTTCCCAGCCTTCCAGATCCTGCTGCTGCCTGGTACAGAGTTTGAAGCGGGAAACGCTGGCAATGCTGGGCAGAGCCTCTCCGCGGAATCCCAGGTGTGTGATTTCAAAAAGCTCCTCCAGGGAAGAAAGTTTGCTGGTGGCGTGCCGTTTGGTGCACAGCTCGGCGTCTGCCCGTGACATGCCGCTGCCGTCGTCCGTCACCTTGATCATGCCCACGCCTCCGCGGCGTATCTCCACCCGTACGAATTTGGCTCCTGCATCCAGGCTGTTTTCCACCAGTTCCTTCACAACGGAGGCGGGGCGCTCCACTACTTCTCCTGCCGCCACTTGGCTGGCAAGGGTGGGAGACATGACGTGGATGGATGGCATGGCGATGACGGATTGGAAAAGACTGTTCCAGAAAGCGGAACCCTAGCCGCCGGCGACGATGGAGACAATTTCCACCCGGTCGCCGGGAGAAACCGTCACCCGGGAAAAATCCTGCGGCAGGAGCGCGGCCCCGTTGTGTTCCACGACGACGGGTTTGCCTTTCATGTTCAAAAGTTCCAGAAGCCGGGAGACGGAACAGGGTTCCGCCAGTTCGTACGGGGATCCGTTCAGCATAATATCGTTCTGGGCTGCCATGACGGAAGCTACTGTACCACAACAGGAGAAAAAATCCAGAATCATCCCGCGGGGATGGCATAAAAAAGATTCCGGTGCAAGTCGGAAAAAAGAAAAGCTGGCATCGCGTACGGGACTCGAACCCGTGTTGCCCGCGTGAAAGGCGGGAGTCCTGGACCGCTAGACGAACGCGACTTGAACCGGCTTTGACAACATCTTGGAGGCGGGAGCGGGAATCGAACCCGCGAGTTATTCCGGCATATATTCAGGGGGTATTTTGTCATGTTTTTACTAGGTTTTTTATGTTTGTTGTTGATGGATTTACTACGCTGTACTACGTTTCTCCTATGGCGTCCTACTACAAGCGCAAGGATAGTCCCTATTATTGGGTTGGCGTGATGCGTCCGGATGGGCGGCGGAAATACCGTGCGACAAAAATCAGGCATGACCAGCCTGGGGCCCTGCGGCGTATTCTGGAATATGTGCGCGGACTGGAGAAAGAGGAACAGATGGCCCGGAATGAAGATGGCCGCCAGTTGTTCAAGGCGTGGGTGCCGGCGTTCCTGGAAGAGTTTCAACGTGAAGGCACGCGCCGCCGTTATCAGGTGGCGTGGAGGCATTTGGATTTGTTTTTCAGGCTCCGGGATGTTCAGCATCCGGGGGAAGTGGATTATAACCTGTTGAAAGATTATGTGGCTTTCCGGACGGATGCGGCCATGGCTAAGGAGTACGGTTGGCGCGCGTGTACCCGCAATAGTGCCATTCTGGAGCTGAAGGTGCTGGGGCGCATCATGACGGAGGCGGTAAGGAAGGGCTATATTTTCGCAAACCCGTGTTATCACATGGGCTTGAGAAAAGACCCGGCGCGGGAGAAAAGGGAAATCACGAAAGAAGAAGAACGGCGCATTGTGGAAGCCTTGAAAGAGGCTCCGGAATGGATGCGGGATTCTTTCATGATTGCCATGAAGCAGGGATGCCGGCTGAAGGAAGTTCAGGTGCCCGTGGAACGGGTGGATCTGGAACATGATACTATCCGTTTTCTTGGTAAGGGCGGCCGGATGCACGAGGCTCCGTTGCATCGTGACGTTAGGCCGATTGCGGAAAAGGCCATGCGGGAGGGGCGTTCCTCCCTGGTTAAGTTGCCGGGGAACGCAAGCAAGCAATGGTGCCAGTTTTTTGACGATTTGGGGATGCCTGATTTGAGTTTCCATTGTACGCGGGTAACGGTAGTGACCCGGCTGGCGCGCGCAGGATTTTCTGAAGGGCAGTGTATGCAATATGTGGGGCATGCCTCGGAACTGGTTCATGCGATTTATCGGAAGCTTAAAGCGCGTGATGTGGCTCAATTAGGTGATGTTTTGTAGGCGTCAAGGTTGCATTGCGGGATGCCGTGGGGGCCGGTAGGGCTTTTGCGTTCTTTGTACGGGCGGAATTCCGGGTTTGCTTTGAGCCATGCCAGGGCGTCTTTAATCAGGATGCGGCCGCCTGGGAACGGGCAGCCCCATTTTTTCATTGCGGAGGTGAAAGCCATGGTAACTCCAAGCGCGGCGGCAAGCTGGGTCTGGTTAAGCAGTCGCGGGGAGTTGCTCGGCAAGTTGCGGAGTTCTTCTTTTTCTTTTTGGGTCATTGGTGTGTGGGTGGTTAGAGGTGGATGATATAAGGGGTGATGGCCGTGCAGGGGAGGCCGTGGCGTTTGATGTGTTCGGCGTAGGGTGATGTTGGGATGTGGTAGCGGCAAAAGGTTCCGGAAGTCCGGTGGGTTTGCAAGTAACAGGTTTCCCCGTCCTTCCCGGTGCGGCGGCTGATGATGCAGGCTCCTAAATTGAGGGGGGTGGCCGTTACTGTAGTGTCGGTAATGTCCGGATCGGCGGCATTGATTTTGTAGTCAATTTTCTGTTCCGGGGCCCATAGCTGGCAGTTTCCGCAGCATTGGCAAGAGGTGAAGTTGTCTTCAATGTAACTTGTTTCTATTTTATAAACATACATAATTTTTTAATTTGATAGTTTATGAAAAGTGTATTTTGAGTATTTGATTGTTCCATACATAAAATATAATCTTGTCTGTTTTTAAGGCGAGCCATGGCAAATTCTGTTCATCCTTGATAAATATAATATCTTTTTTTTCTGCGGTGTTCTCTAATTTTCTAAGTAACTCCAGTGCAAATGTGCTAGTAGTATTTATTAAAACACTAGGATTTTTCCCGAAAGATGCCGTATAGATGTGTATTTCAGATTCATTTTTCATATTCGTATTTTATTTGTAAGTTTGTTTGTGCTAGCCGGATAGGTTTTGATGTGATTCTGTTTTGAGTGTTTTTTTTGAAGATGGCGCCGTTTTGGCGTTTTTTAAGGGTGTAATTTATGATAACTTTTTTATATTTAATAGGTCATCTAATGGCGCCGTTTTTGTCTTTCGAGTTTCCCGGGCGTTTCTGATTCTCATTCCGAGATCTAGCCGGTTGTGGCAACGTTGGCAAAGAACGATTAAATTCGGATAGGCGTTGTTTTCCGGTCCTTCCAAGTATTGGATATGATGGACGGTGAGAATAACCTTGCTTCCTGTAATGGGGTGTGCCTGATGGTTTGTTGCTTGGCAGAGTTCACACTTGTTTCCGGCGCGGTGTCGTTCGCGGAGGCTGATAAACTTCCAGTCAGGCGGATATTTCGATTTATCTTTGATTGGCATTATTCACCCCTCCTTTCCAGTATCGCCGCTTGCTCGTTAGTGATATAACGCCAGGACTGCGGCGGGCGGGTCATGCCGATGACAGAGAGCGGCACAGCATGAGAGAGCCGCACGGGATCCTGAACGCCCCAGACGGAGCAAGGCAGGTAATTCCGCAGGTGCTCTTCCGTCACGCAAGCTTGCTTCATGGTCCATTCTAAAATTCCCTTTGGGGGATATGGTCGAAGTCCAGCAGTGACAACTAAACGGCACTTGCCGATGATGCCCCGTGTCCCATCCATGCCGGATTCGTAAAGCCACAGTGTGACGGAGTCGCCTTTGTTGAGGCGTGGCGCATTTTTACGCAGTTCCCATTTCTTTTCCCCGGACAAAATTTTCTCGGAGAAAGGCCGCCTGACGGATAAGAGGATGTTAATCATTGCTAGCCTCCTTTCTTGGCTCCCAGTTGTCTTGTAGGAACAGGAACTGATAATGTTCCGCGGCGGCGTTGCGCAAGCATTTCCAGCATGGAGAAGAGCGGTGATAATTGTATCCGTTTTCGCAATTTCCGCATGTCCTGCCTTCCGGAGGATTCCACGCCCGGCGTGCGGCCCGCTTCTGCCATGCGTCACGGATGGCTTCTTCAACGCCGTACATCATCCGTGGCTCTCCGTGATAATCGCTGCATTCCCCGGAGCCTTCCGTGAAACGCATTAAGCTTTTCCGCTCTTTCAGGATGCCGCGGGTTTCTCCATAGGCCAGGATCGATTTCTGTTCAGGTGTCAGCTTCATTTTTCCCTTCTTTTCCGGTTGAGTATTTTTCTTTTAATTTCCTTCCAGTTGTTGCCGATGGAGCCGGTGCATATATCCTTGACTATGGAGCCGTCATACATTGCTTCAATGTGCATGGCGTCAATTTTTAAGTGGGCTTTCCATACGTTAAGGCCGTATTTCCTTCTTTTGGCCGGAGCTTTCATAGTGATATTTGATTAAGCGGTTTTCTGGTTGAGGGTGTATTGATTCTTCAGGGCGTTGTGCAGGGACAGAGCCATTTCATAGGCCATGTGGACTTCTACGGCGTTCCCTATGAATTTCCTTTGCTGGGTTTGCGTGCCGCAAAGTTTGTAATCTTCAGGGAATCCCATGACGCGGAGGCATTCACGGATGGAGAGCGGGCGCATGCAAATATCCGCAATGCCCCTTTCCCGCATGGCCCGTTTGAGGGTCAGCATGGCTTCCGTGTCTCCTGGGGCGTCCTGGCTGTAATTGGGGCATCCGGTGTAACGGCATGTGTCCAGGTAAAAATAATCCCTTGTGAGCAGGGTTTTCATGGGCTTGTCCAGCGGGTACACAAGCCCTTTAACTCCGGGGCGCATCATGGCGCGGATGAAGGATGCCGTGGCGACGGAGTAATGCGAATTGGTCATGATGGCCGGGCTGGGCCGGTTTAATGATGCCGGTTTGCTTTTGCCGAATTGCTGATCCAGAAATTGGCATTGAACAACGCGCGGTTTAGGAACCGTGGTGAGAGCAGGGCATGGAGTTTCCGTTGCGGAGATCTGGCCGCCTCCGGAATAGTAGGAAGCCATGAAGATGGCCGTGACCGGATATTTCTGCTGTTTGGTGCAAAGGGTTCCCACGGGCGCATGAATGGAAGTGGCGTAACCCTGGCCGTAATAGTTATCCATGAATTTTCCGGCCGCAAGATACAGGTTTTTCTGTGTGCAGACGGTAACGCAGGGAGCTTCCAGCGGATGCACATGACCGGGGCCTGACATGTACCGGAAGATGAATTGAGGCCGGGCAAATTTTTTGATTCCTTCCGTCAGGCGGCGCAAGGTGGCATCACAGAGGGGTTTTTTCCGCGTGAAAATGGATTGGCCGAAGTCATCAAGGTCAAGAACGTCCCTGCACGGTTTCCAGTTTTCGCGGGAATGGGTGGGAACCGGCCATGCCAGGGGAAGGCCGTAGCGTCCGAACTGGACAAACAGGCGTTTCCGGGAGGTGTAGGCACCAAAATCCGCAGCGTTAAAGATGCGCCAGTCCCCGGAATATCCCATGTCTAAAATATGGGAAAACCATAACTTAAAGGATTCTCCTTTGCGGGCCTTGTCTGGCACCAGTTTTCCGTCCTTTTCCAGCATGGGGCCCCATTCAAGGAATTCCGTTACGTTTTCAATCTGAATATAGTCCGGTTGCAGGGCTTTAATGTAACGGTAAAGGTGCTCCGCAAGGCTGCGGCTGTCCGGATCGCGCGTCTTGCCGCCTTTCGCGCGGCTGAAATTAGTACATTCACAGGATGCCCATAATACTACTTTAGTATCGGGGTAACGCAGGCGGAGCATGGCAACGCGTGCGGCAATGGGCGAGATGTCCAAGGTTCTGATGTCTTCCGTGTAATGGAGGGCGGCCGGGTGATTGGCCGCGTGGGACGCTATGGCCGTTGCGTCATGGTTGACGCAGGCCACTACCTGCACGCCGGGCACCCGGCTTACTCCGGTAGTGACGCCGCCCGCGCCGCAGAACAGGTCTATATATAAGAGCCGGGGTTGATATGTAGGAAAGGAAGCGGACATGTTTTGATTAAAGGTAGTTGTTTTCTGGAAGCGGGTAGTTGCTGAAAAGGCTGGAAGTTCCGTTTTCCAGATTTTGCTGAAGTTCAGAAAGTTGTTGGTTCAGTTGCTTAATGGTTTCCGTTTTTTGCAGATACTCCTGAATGTCGGGATGATTCATTTCTGCCGGCGTCAACCGGAAAGCAATTTGAACGGCGTCTTTCGCCGGTCCGTTCATTCCGTCGTACCGGATAGTGATGCCTTTTGAATATGAGGGTCTTCCGACAGGGTAAACGCAAAAAGTGGTTTTAAGGCGATAAGCCACAATACCGAATGACCAGTTATTTCTAGGGCTGTTCCCTCGCATGGGATTTTTCAGGAAGCGAATAAGTTCGCCTGCTTTGATGTCGTCAAATTGGTTTGTCTTTTTCATGGGATTACTCAATTTCTTCGAGAGTGTTTATGGCACTTGTTATGCATTCCCAGGCTTCCTGCATGGAGTAAATGGCATTTTCAGATTGCTCTATGCGATTGAGCATGTTTTCCGGGAGGTTATCTTTATACTCTTCTTCTTCCTCCATGATCGTTTCCGGCGTTTCGAGAAGGTTTTGGAGGTTGTCATGCAGGTCTTCTATTTCTTTGCGGCGTTGTTTATTCATGGTGTCAGGCGGCGGGGCGGTTGAGGGTGGTGGTTTTTGATTTTGAATATTGATCCAGGGCGTATGAGATGATTCCGTGAACCAGGTCTTTCACCGGGATGTGGATGTGTTCAGCGATGCCTTCCAATGCCTGGAAGTCTTCTTCCTTCAGCCGGATGATGAGGTTGGTTTGTAATGATGTCGTAGCCATGGCTTTCTTTTCTCAAAAAGAGAATAATCCGTCAATCATTTTCTCACTTTTTGAGAAAGTAGAAATTTGGGTTTGATTTTTTTTCATCTTTTGAGAACTTGAGCACATGACCGACTTCAGAGACCAACTAAAATCCTTCTTGAGGGAAAAAGGGGAGGATCGTGATTGGCTAGCCGCCCGGATGGGGGTTTCCAAAAAAACAGTTGATAATTGGTTTTCTAAAAAACCGATTCCAGAAAAAAAGCAAAAGTTGCTCCGCGAATTGATGGAGAAAGAGCAGCAACCGAAGCAGGTTGAAATCAGTATGGATTTTACGCCGGAGCAACTGGAAATGATTCGTCAGGCTGCGGCGTTGAGGGGGGAAACTCCCGGAGAATGGTGTGAGCGGGCGATTAAGGCCTTAACTGCTGTGTCCGTAGCCCTGAATGATTATCACCGGGTAGGCGGGAAGGGAGGATAAAAAAGCCGTGGCTTGGTGAGAGGCGCACCTCCTTTTTTGCTTGACTTTAGAAGCGATTTTTTTTTTTTTTCTGTGAAAACTATGATGCCGCAAGAATATTATGTTGATGAAATGGGGGAGATCACCGGCCCTTATGCGTTGAGAACTCTTCAGCAGTTGGCAATTAAAAACCGCCTTGAAATGATGACTATGGTTTGCCCTGCGGAAAAAATCAATAATCCGGAGTGGGTGACGTTGGAAGAAGCGTTGAGAGATCATGGATTAAGTGCTACCGTGGCTTCCCTGTACCCTCATCCGATTCCGCAGAACAAGGCGCAGTTATCCAGGGTTGTTTATATTTTGCTTGCTTTATTCTTAGGAGGGTTTGGCATCCATAACTATTACGCCGGATATAGCAAACAGGGAAGTTTGCAGCTTGCGGGAACGTTGCTTGGCTGGGCTCTTGCTGTTGTTTTTCCTGTTTTTATTTTGCTTCCTGCTTGCGTCGGTGTTTGGGTGCTGATTGATATTTTCTCTACCGACAAGGACGCACAAGGCGTTGCCTTCAAATGATTATTTATTTTTTTTATACTGGAAAAATTTGACAATCTGCTATTGTAAAACTTATCATTGATTCGTTATGCGTGCTTTTACCTTTATCATGTTTTTGTGCCTTCTTTGTTCCTTAAGCGGATATGCCGCCAGAGAAAAGGGTGAGATTATGCTTTTCCCTAAATCTGAAAGAGCGGTAGCAAAATCAGAGAAGAAGTATCTGGAATTTTACCGGAATTTGAATAAGGGGGTGTTAATGTATGAGGTGAAATTCGAAGAGAAAAAGCAATGGATTGAGAGGCCGGCTTCAGAGATGGGGAAGTTGGGAGAAAGAAGCCGGAAAGCAGGGAATGGAAAGATTGAGGTCTTAAAAAAGGTGAGAGTTAAGACGAGAGGGAAAAAGGTTGTGCTTGTAGGTTTTAAGAAGCCGCTTGCCACAGGGGAAATCATTAAAGTTACGGTCAAGAAAATAGGCGTTTATGAGCGGACGGAAAGAGGGGATGGCGATACTTGGGCCGTATATCAGTATGAGGAATAATGAGGGCCGAGAGAGTTTTTTTGCCGTTCTGCGTAAATAGTTCTTGCCTTTTGGCCTCCGGCGCAGTCCCTGCAAACCTAAAAGTCGCGTTCGTCTAGCGGTCCAGGACTCCCGCCTTTCACGCGGGCAACACGGGTTCGAGTCCCGTACGCGATGCCACTTTCTCTATTCCTTCCGGCATCATGAGCAGTTCATGATGCCTTTTTTGTGTCTTTGCGTCGCGATCAATAAAAAACCCATGGTGGAAACCATGGGTTTTTTATTCTATATTATTTTTTGCGTTACAGGTAATAATGATGGGATTATGAACTCTTTTGAGAAGATAATTCCTTTTGCTTTTCTCTCGCTTGTTCAATAACGTCTTTCATCATAATCATGGGTAGCATCGTAAGACCGAGAGGAGATGATGCCGTAAGAGAACCAACATAGCCACGGAGCAAGCTATAGAGAGTTGTCAGACCTTGAAGGGTAATCATTCTTTCTCTTTCTTCCTCAGGGCATTCTTCTTCAAATCTGAAAAAGCCTGTAATTTTAGCAGAAACTTTTGTGGAAGGGTGATAATCGGGGGTTGTTTTTATTAAAAGAGCAAGTTTGTAATCTGTGGGAGTATCTTCATTTTTTCCAAGCTCAAAACCTATTGAAAGCTCTCCCGAATTATTGTGTTTTTTTTCTTCATGCTCTACAGGTTCTTCACTATCAAAGGAAATGTTATTAATATAATAGTGGACTAGAACTGGGATATTTTTAGGAAGGCTCATAATGTTTCTTTTTAGGTTATGCCGCTAGCAATAATTCTTCATCATTAGGTGATGTTGTATAGTCTTTGATTGGAATAATAACGGAAGATTTATCCTGTTGTTTTAAGGGGATAAGAATATCTGTATTTTCAAATGTATTATAAGGGATATAATCATTTGATAAATGTTGAATAGATTTAAATATAATTTTATCAAAATTATATATGTTGTTCTTCTTGTTATAATCCTCTATATTTTTGTTTATTTTTATTTCAAAGTGTTTGAGGGTTTTATTAAAATGAAAATACGATTTCTGAATATTTTCGGAAGAATAGATATTTTCTTGACTAATATATGAATAAAATTTTTCTATCAAATGCTTATGTTGTTCTATATATTTTTGTATCCATAGAACAGTTTTGTAAGAAATACTAATATCTCCGCACTGGTTACAACGTTGAACAGGAACATTTGGGATTAAAATTATAAAACCGTCTGGGAGAGTATATTCCTGATCCATGAAGGTTTTTTCATAATATCCTTCATTGCATTCATAGCACGGTCTGTTGGTGGTTTTGCTCATGATGGTAAAATGGGTAGAATGGCAGATTTATATCCTGTGGAATGCTGGTGGATACGAATTTGGAATGGAATTTCGGTAGGGAGAGTGCGCCCTTTCATCTCTAAGTATACAGTAAGAGTCAAATCCTTTAGAGCTTGTTGAATGTCTATGCCATGGCAAAGGGAGCAATCATAGCCGAAACGGGGGCGAGCATGTGGGGTGTTGTAAGGTTTGATGTAAACATTGTAGCCAGATTTTAGGTGTTTGTGTATGCTGGTAAGAACTTCATCCACTTTCCAATCCCGCCTAATGATGAAGTCTACTGCGGATCTACTGAACTCCATGCCGGGAGTATCCATGTCAGGGTTATCAATAGTCATTTTACAGGCGTTGGTAAGAATACTTCGTTGTTTATCGGAAATGAGAAGCCTGTGGCACATGTCTTAAAAGGTATGATGAAAAGACCAGTAGCATGCCGGGCGATATCGTCAAGTTTTATATCTTTTTACTGACGAAGTACAGTGAAGTTTCAATAGGAGAAAACCTGCCAGTATGTGATTTTTAGTAGTAAACATGTTTTCATACTTTCATTCATGGGTTGATAAGCGTTGTTCCTGTCCGTGAACGGCGCGCTTTTGTGCGGATTGAAAGGGGGCGTGGGGTTTTGAAGAGTGCTTCGCAAGGTGGAACAGGCCGGAGCGGGGGCAGATAACGGCGCGTTTTTGAAACGTGGGGCAGGATGACGGCGCAGGGAATAAGCGTTTGATGATAAGGTGAATATGTATCTTATAGCGTACTTGCGTACTTATTACCGGATAATAACGGATAGAAGAATGATATATAAAAAAGATTCCGAAAAGAAAACACGGGGCAAAGGCGCAAACGGCGCGCAGAGCAGGGCCGGCATGGGGAAGGCAGGGCCGCCATGCGGGCGCATGATGGCAGGTGCCGGTGGGGGCGGCAAGGAATCTTTTAATTGAGGGGCCCTGATCGCGGAGTTCGGCGGACACAGGGAAAAGCGGGAGTGTTCATGAAGGGATTTTTTTAGCGCACCATGAAGGGGGATGGCCGTGTTTTTGTTCGCGTGGGTCTGCGGTTTTTTCGCAAAAGCGGACGGATGGCGGCGTTTTTTTCGTCTTCCGGGCGGCGGACGGGGGAAAGCGGCTGATTTGGAGGGCATTTTTTCGTTTTTGAAAATTTCGCTTAATAGTAGAGAGAGCGAACGCCCGCCGTCGTGAATAGGTGCACGGCGGAGAAGAGTAGCGCGGCGCGGGAGGCTTCCCCCGGTGAATGAGACGAGCATTTGCCGGGTCGCTGGGGCTCCGGGAGCATGCAGGCTCCAGCTGGGGCTTGTCCGGCTTTCCGGGCGTTCGCTTTCTCATGTATTCGTGATATGGGACAGAAGAGAGACAGAGTAAACGGCGCGTTGAAGAAGGCTTTCGCGGAGAAGAATGGAAAGTCTTTGCGTTGGGCGCAGATAGAAGCGGCCAAGGATTCCCCTGCATGGAGGGGTTTTCTGGCAGAGCAGTTTCCGCCGTCACCTGCGAAAGCGGACGGAGGCGGCGGAGAGGGCGCGCCCATGGGCGGCGCGTCCGATTTGGCGCGGGCAGGGGAGGCGAAGGAAAGCGCATGGCAGATTTTGAAGAGGATGGAAGAGCAACTGGAAACGGCCGCCCGGTCCGGTGACGTGGGGCTGATTGCGTCGTTCACCCGTGCCGTGCGCGAAGCGCGCGCGAATTGGGAGCGGGCCGGCCTGCATGAGCAGAGGCTTCAGGAGGCGGCCGGAAGTCTGGTGCCGGTCCATGTGTTTCACGAGATGCGGACGCGGGGCGTTGCGCCGCTGGCGGAGCTGATGGCGCAGCAGAGGGATTTTATCGGTTCCCGGCTGGAGGCGGCCGGGCGGCCGCGTTTTTATGAAGCCTGGGACGAATGGGCGCGGGAGTGGAACAGGAAGATTGATGATCTGAACGCGGAAATAAATGGATTGTTGAATCATGTTTAGCAAGTTGAAGATTCATGAGAAGCCGGGCGTGGTGGAGTGGGCGGAAAGATGCCTGGTCTTGCCGCGGGAGACTTCACCGAACGCGCCGGGGCGGTTTTCCACGGCGCGCATGCCGTATATGAGGGAGCCGCTGGAAAGTATCAGGGAAGAGGGGTTGCAGCATATTTACTGGTGCTTCGGCACGCAGTCCGGCAAGACGGTTTCGCTGTTGATTGCGGCAGCGTATTTTATTGACAATGACCCCGCGCCCATGTTGTGGGCGTTGCCTACGGAAATTCTTGCCAGGTCGTTTTCACGGGCGCGGCTCCAGCCGCTTATATCCAAGAATGATGTGCTGGCGCGGCATAAGCGGCGTGACCCTGACGCCTTCACGGCGGCGGAAATGCGCCTGGATTCCATGGAGCTTTACATGGTTGGGGTGTCGGAGCCGGGCAATTTGTCCAGCAGGCCCATTATGCGCTGCGTGATGGACGAGGAAGCGAAGTATAAGCATGAGAATAAGGAAGAAGCGCACCCGGTGGACCTGATTGAAGAGCGCGCGAAGGGCTTTCACCGGTATCAGATTCTGCATGCGTCCACGCCTTCTTCCGAAGATTCTTATTTTTGGCAGAATTTTATTACCACGGACATGAGGAAGTTTTATGTGCCGTGTCCGCGCTGCGGGGAAATGATGCCCCTGGAGTTTAGCCGGAATACGGTGCAATGGGAAAGGCGGGAGGATCTGGAAGGGGATGCGCTGGCGGATTGGGTGCAGGATCATACGTTTTACGTGTGCCCGCATTGCGAGGGCCGGGTGGAGGATTGGGAGAAGATTGGGATGATGGAAAAGGGGGAGTGGCGGCCGACGAATCCGAACGCCTCCCGCGCGCGGCGGGGGTATCACCTGAATTCCCTTTATTCTCCGTTTGTGACATGGGGGCAGATGGCGCGGAAGTTCATCGTGGCTCAAAATGACCTGTTCCGGCAGGTGGCCCTGCACAATTTCCGGAACGGCTGGGAGGCGTTGCCGTTTACGCAGTATGAAATCAAGGTGGGGGATGACAGTGTGCGGGGGCTGCGCGGTGTGTGCCGGCGCGGAGAGTTGCCGCGGCATTATTATTATCTGGCCGTGTCCTATGACCCCGGCCAGAATCAAACTCATTGGGTGGCGCAGGCGATAGGGCGCGGCGGGGAAACATGGGTGGTTGATTGGGGAACCCTGCTGGGCATCAGCACGACGGACGCGACGCCGGGCATAGGGGCCCATTTTGAAAGCCTGGAGTGGGGCGGGGTGCGTCCGGATTTTGGGCTGATTGATTCCGGGGATTGGGCGCAGAAGGTTTATGACGAGTGCTATAAGTATTACGGCAAGCTATGGCCTACGAAGGGGAGCGGCGCAAATTTCGGGAGTTGGAATGTGAGTGAAGTGAAGTCGCATCCGGGGCTGGAGCTTTATTTGTACGTGGACCGCACCGCCAAAATGGAGCTTTACGCGGGGCGCATCCAGAAAGGGGCGGCTCCGGCCCTGCATTTGCCGGAAGATGCGGATCAGGATTTGCTGGCCGGATTGTCCGGGCAGCAGCTTGAGAAGCCAAGGGGCGGCGGCCTGGCGCAATGGCGGAAGCTGCCGAATGACCATTATGGAGACTGCGTAAAAATCGGGCAGGTGTCCTGGTGGGTGCGGCGCGGGGATTTTTACGCGGAAGAAATGAACGCGATTGAAGAAAGGAAGCAGAATGAAGGAGTACCGGAAGAATGACGTGCTGGAGAGGCTGAAGGCGGCCGGGTGCGAATGATAGCGGGTTTTTGAAAAAGCTCCTGAAGGGTATGAATCCCATTGTACAGGCTTATGTGGAAAATTATGATTTGCCGGATTTGCAGGGAATGCTGCGGGAAAAGCTGGCGATTCTGGAAGGGCGCAAGGAAATAACCGGGGCCTCCACAGGCGGCGGAACGTCCTACACCGCGCAGGAGACCATGAATTTAAAGGACCATATAGCCTGCTTGCAGGAGGCAATCACGGTCAAGAAGATGGAGGAAGGGGATTTTTCCGGCCTGGCCGCCGCGGATGACGGCGTGCGGGAAGTGCGGTTTGACCATACCATAACACGCTTTTGACCATGGGCAGGAACAGAAGGAAGGTGTATGCCGGGGCGCGCCGCGGTCATGGCGCGCGGGTGAAGATGAACCGGGAACCGGAAACGGCGCGGAGGGAGATGTGGGGAGGGTATGCGGCCGCGTTGCAGTTCGGAGGCTCCAGCGTGTTATACTGGCCTACGCTGGACAGCCGGTTTGAAGTGGATTCCTGGACGCTGGACCGGGTTTGGCGGAATGCGCGGAATCTGGAAGCGAATTCCGGGCTTGCCGGGAAGGCCGTGGCGGATGTGGTGGAGTTGCTGGGCTGGCTGGTGCCCCATGCCTGCACGGCGGATGAAGACTGGAATCATGAGGCGGACCAGATTTTTATGAATCGGGCCGTGAATCCGGAATTGTTTGACGCCCGCGGAGAGCTGAATTTTTTTACGGCGCAGATATGGAGCGAGCGGCAGCGCGTGATTGACGGCGATATGCTGACGGTACTGACCAGCGGGCCGGATGACGGCGGGGCGTTCGCGTTTTACGAGGCTCCGCAAGTGCAATCTCCGGCTGATGGGGGGCAGGCGTGGAATTGCGGCGTGATGCGGGATAAAAACGGGAGGACGGCGGCTTACGGGCTGCGGCATCCGGACAAGGGGGAGGTGACGGTGATTCCGGCCCGTGATGCTATTTTGTACCGGCACAACATGGGCGGAGGGAAGCCGCGCGGCCTGTCCGATTTGCACCGCGCTATCCGGAATTTGCATGATGAGGCGGATATTGTGGGGTATGTCAAGCAGTCTGCCAAGCTGGCCGCCTCCGTTGGGCTGGTAGAAACGGGGGGCGCGGAGAAACGGCCGGGCATGGGGACCGTGGGCAAGGTGTCCGTGGGGCCGGACGGGCGCAGGGTGGAGCAGGTGTTAGGGGGGCCTACTGTCCACCAGCTTCCGCCCGGCCGGGATTTGAAGGTGCTGACGGATAACAGGCCGTCTCCTAATGTGATGGCGTTGCTGAAGCATTTGATGGATGAGGTGGCTTATGGCATCGGGCTTTCTCCGGCGTTGCTGTGGGAGCCTGACAAGTTGGGAAGCGGCGGCATCCGGTTTGTGATGCAGAAGATGAAGCGTTGGCTGAAAATCAGGCATGCCTACAGGCAAATGTGGTGCGTGCGGGTGTGGCGTTTCATGCTGGCGCGGGAAATGGCCCTGGGACGGCTGCGCTTGTGCCGGGATCCGCATTGGGTGCGGTGCCTGTGGACGCCCATGAGCGACATGACTATTGACCTGGGCCGGGAAGGGAATCTGATGATTAACCTGGTGGATTCCGCGCTGGCGGATCAGGATGGCTGGTGCCTTGCCAATTACGGATGCACGTTTGAGGAAATCGTGAATAACAAGATACGGAATTTGAAGATGGCTAAAGAAGCCTGCGCCCGGAACGGACTGACCCTGCAAGAGGTGATTCCGGGAGCGAACCGCGGCGGGGTAGCCGCGGCGGCGGAGAAACCGGAAGATGAAGAGCCGGGAACGGGCGGCGGGGAAGAGGAAGATGGCTTGCATCCCCATGAATAGCAATTTTGAAAAAGCTCCTGAAGGGTACAGAACAGTAATAAGTGATGAATAAGATTGTTTTTGCGCAGATGGCGGCACGGCTGGAAGGCGGTGCCGGTGAACAGAAAAAAACGGGCATGCTTGCCTTTTCCCGCATCATGGAGGCGGAAGAGAAGGTAGGGGTGGCTACCATTTCCGGTTATATCGGTTACGGCAATGCCACGGTTGACGAATTTACGAAGCACCTTGAAGAGCTGAAGGCGGAGGGGTGCACGAAGTTTGAAGTCATCCTGAATTCCATGGGCGGCAATTTGTTTGAGGCGTCCGGGATTTACGACATTATCAAGGGGTGCGGGATGGAGGTGACGGCCAAAATTTACGGGGTAGCCGCTTCCGCCGCGACGCTGATTGCCTGTGCGGCGGGCCGTGTGCTGATTTCGGAAAATTCCCGTTATATGGTCCACCGGGCGCGCGGGTGCGCGGTGGGGACGGTGGAAGAGATTGAGGCTTACGCGGCGGATCTGAAGGACGCGGAAGGGCAAGTGACAGGCATTTACGCGGAGCGTACCGGAAAGAGCGCGGAAGACGTGCTGGCCGTGCTGAACGCGGAGACGTGGATGAACGCGGAAACGGCCGTGAAGGAAGGCTGGTGTGACGAGGTTATTTCTCCGGCCGCTGCGGAGTCCGGCCAAAAAGAAACGGCCGCGCCGGGGAAAGAAGAGGACGGCGGCGGGGAAGAGGGAGACCCAGGCGAAGAAGAGAAGGGCGGGCCGCCGCAGAATTACACGGTATTGCGCCGCATGATGGCCGCCGTGGGGCTTGCAGGGAAAAACAGCGTGGAGGAACTGGAACGGGAAGTTGCCCGGCTGGTGGCCGAAAACGAAAGGCTGGCGGCGGAAAATGACGGGTTCCGGGGCATGCAGGGGCAGCAGGCGCGCGTGATGGAGGCGCACGAGCGGGAATTTGAGCAACGCGTGAAGGAGGCCGTTGTGCGGGAAATGGCGGCTATGGGGGTTGCTCCGGTAGGGCTGCCGCCCGCGGAGGGAGCCACGGAAGAGACCGGAAAGAAAGAACCTGCCATGACGAACGAAAAGCTGCGGGAGATGGCCGCGCAGGATGCGCTGGAATGGATTATGGGGCATCCGCAGGAGGCCGCGCGGCTGGCGGAGCAGCCGGGGAAATAGCATCTTGGCCGCCATAGATAGATTTTTACTAACAAAACGCAAACATAAATAAAATATGAACAAGAAAACATTGATGAACATTCCGCGGAATGCCGTGATGGAAGGAAATGATGTCGCCGCGCTTAACTGGACCATTGTTTCACAGGCGGCTATTGCCACCCTGGAAGAAGAATTGGCTTCAATCAGCCGGTTTTCTCTGGATGTGTCCGGCGAGTTCAAGACGGACGGCGATTCCGTCAAGGTGGAAGTGATTGACGGAGCCGGGGAGGCGTTGAAAAATACGGAAGACTGGAATCAAAGCGAGCTGAAAACCAGCTCCGTTTCCGTGACGCTGAACCGTTATTCCCGTCCGGCTGGCCTGTCCTATAAGGAAAGGAAAAGCGGGGTGCAGCTTGCGAATAAGGTGCAAACGCTTGTGCGGACGGTCGCCAAGGCGTTTTGGAAGGACCTGATGGCCGCCATAGCCGATTCCGGGGCGGAAGTGGTGAATATTGGCCCGCGGGCCGGGTTCAAACCGGAAATGATGGCGGATGTGATTTGGCCGTCCATGACTAATGGCGCGGATGCCGTTTATTTGGACCGCATGTATTATTCCAGGCTGATTCCCACGAATGCGCTTGCTCTTAACCTGGCGGACGGGGCATATTCCATTCCGGGGGGAATTCACTACGTGGAAGGGGTGAACGTGCTTGCCGGGAATGCCGGGGTTGGTTTTGCGACGCGGCCGGACGCGCTGGCCGTTGCCGTCCGTCTTCCGAATATTGACCCGAAGCTGAATTTGGAAACGCAGGTGGTGGAATCTCCTAAGCTGGGGATTTCCCTGTTGCTGAAGTGCTGGCCTGACCAGGGGACGGAAACGGTTTACATTTCCGCGGAGCTTTTGGCCGGCGTGGCGGTGGGCAATAAGAATCATTTGCGACAGCTTTCCGGCGCAGCTCCGGAGACGGCGGCGGAAGGTGGAAGCGTTGGGGACGGCGGCGGGAAAGAAACGGGGCCGACTGAAGGTGCTGGGGCGACTGAAGAAGAAGGGGCCTGACGGGTTTTTGGCGGAATCATGGGATAAAAGAGAGCAAAGGACCGGCGCGCGGGGTGTCAATTCCGTGCGCCGGTTTTTATTGAACGGATATGAGTTTAGCAGGGGAAATAAAAAAATTGCTGGACCTTGGGGATCATGAGCAGGAAGAAGCCTGGGGGGAGCGCGTGATGGTGGACGGTCAGGAATGCCGGGGCGTTTTTGCGCCGCTGGAAGGCTGGTATGAGGTGGAGCTTGGCGGCCGGGTGTGCAAGGTGCAAACGTCCCTGCGCGTGCGTCGGAAGGCGTTGAAGGGCGTTCCCGCGGCCGGGCGGAAGGTGGTGGCGGTCCGAAGCGGTAGGGCCTTCCGCATTGCGCGGGTGCGGGACTGGGCCGGAGACGTGGCTCTGGTGCTGGAGTTGTCCGAAGTATAGCCGGAAGGGGGGCGAATGGCGCAAGTCAGGTATAAAGTGGATATTTCCCGCGTGCTGAAAAGGCTGGCGGAGGTGAAGAAGGTGGGGGCTGACGGCATCAGGGAATTGACCCTTGAATATGCCAAGAGGGCCGCAAGCAAGGCCATACGCACCACGCCGCCAAACAGCCTGAAGAATGGCGGAAACGGAAAAAGAGCGTTGGAGGAACATATTGCGCGGGATATTGGCGGGGATCCGTTGGAAACGGATGTGAGGCTGAAGCGCGGTGAGGATGGAAGGCCGGTGCCCTATGCTTACCCCCGGAAGAAGCGCGGCGGGGTGTTGCTGGGGGTGCGCGGGAAAAAGTTTAAGGGCATGGCCACCGTTTCCGCGGATGCGTTTTTGCGGAGCCATACCCTGCTGAAAATGGGCCGGAAAAGCAGCGTGCGCGTGCTGAAGGGCGGCGGCCTGATGTCTCCGGGAGTGGCGCAGGCGGGAGACGTGCGAAGGGCTTTGGCGGAGCGGCGGCGGCACGTGGGGAGGATGGCGGCCGGGTGGCTGCGGGGCGCGCAGGTGGCCGGGCTGAAGAAGGTGCCCGCGTGGATCGCGCGGCACGCCTCCCATTATGACGGCGCGGCTTCTTTGACGGTTCAGGGCGGCCGGGTGCGGTTTGAGATGGAGAATTGCCCGGAATATCCTGACCGGGGGCAGCTTTCCCGCGTGGCGGCGTATGCGCTGAATTCTGCGGGCCGGGATATGCGGAAGGTAATCAAGGGGTATGTGGCCAAGTTGAAAAAGGAACTTAATTCATGATGACACAGGCAGATTGTTTGATTAAGGCGGTGATTGCGTGCCTGGAGGCGCGTTTTCAGGAAGACAGGGGGAACACGGAACGGGGGATTCCGGACGGGTTCCCGGTGCCGTTGAAGATGGCGGTGGACGAAGACCGGGAAGGGAAGGAATATGCGTTGTTCCAGGCGGCGGAAATGGAGGAAATTGTGGCCGGGTACTGTACGTATCACGCCGGAATATCCGTGGAGCTGCATTTGGACGCCAATGACCGGACGGCGGATGAAATACGGATGTTGCAGGCGTGGATGGAAGAGCGGCTGAAGGAAGTGGACCGCGCCGGGCTGAATGCCGTGGAGAGCCCGCGGCCCTATCGGAATTTCCTGGTCATCGGCAAGGTGAGGCTGGGGCCCGCGCAGGATGCGGCGGCGGAGGAAGGCGCGTTTGCGGTGACGTGGAAAATGACGGTGCCCGTGCAGTTTTGAAAAAGCTCCTGAAGGGTAGATAGATGAATTTTAACACGAAAGGAATTTGATTATGCCTGCACATATTGGAGATGTCCCGAAGCACGGGATTGACGAACCGGAAAAAGGAATTTTTGTTGAGTCGATCGATTTTGACGGTCAACAGGAAATTTATGAACAAAAGGATAACAAGGGGAAAAAGTGCGGAGTGCTTATCATTGATGAAGAGCTTTCCTTTTCCATGTCCGGCGCAATCCTTACCACGGGGGCGGCGTCGTTGAAAATGGGAGCGTCTTTGACCCTTGCCAATGAAATTCCGGATATTTGGAATGAAACTCCTTCCGCCACTACCGTTTTCCTGAAGGGCGTCAAGCACAACCTGAAGAATACGGACGCGCAGAAGATGGACGTGAGCGGAACTGTTTACGGGTTCGGGGCCTCCGCCGTCTCCTGAAGCCTGAATAAAAAAGTCAGATAGTAAGATTGATGAATGCCGCAGACAATAAAAAGCTGGAAAGTGATGTGGTTGTTTTCACGGAAAACGCATCCAGATACGAAACGGAAAACACCATGCTTGCCGCGTTGCTGCTGACGCTGGGGGTAAGCATGAAATGCACGTCCGGAAGCGTGCTGATAGGCAGCGGCGCGCGCCTTTCCGCGCCGGGCGGGGTAATTACCTGGCAATTTGAGCCGAAAAGCGAAGACGGAAGGTTTAGGACGGAGGAAGTAATCAAGCTTTTCGGGGATAAGAATTGGCTGACTGACCCGGAAAATGAAAGCCCGCTGGCTTACGTGGCGTGCGCGTTCCACAATTACAAGCGGTTATTGGATTTTGTGAAAAGCCAGGTGCCGCTTGCCGTCATCCGCAAGGGGAAAAGGAAGGCCCTGGTGCGGTTGGATGCGGATCCGTATTGGCAGGGCGTGGCGGAGGGTTTTCTTGGCGGCCGGCCTTTAATCTAACTTAATTGACAACCAAAAAAGCAAGAAAGATGGAACTACAGGAACAGGAAAGGCGCGCCCTGACGGAAGCGGCGTTGATCGGGGGAAATGAATTCCGCTGGAAGAACTACCGGCTGCGGTGCATGACCCTGGGAAGCATGATGCAGTTGCAACGCATCGGAAATCCTTACAGCCGGCTTGGGGAAATTAACCTGGCACCGGATGAAAACGGGCGGCATCCGTCCATGTGGGAAGCCCTGGGCGTAACCGACCAGGCGCAAATTGTCTATTATCTGGCGGAATTCCTGTGGGTTCACATGGGGGACCGGGAGGAAGTCAGGGAAGGGGTTTTTGCGCCGGAGGAAGAACGGCGCGTTCTGGTGGAAGCGGCTGCCATGAACATTCCCGGCCGGGATTTGGTGGAACTGGAATGCGCCGTGCTGGGGGATGTAGAAGTGATTCAGGCGGGGATGGTGATTCCGGAGGCGGAAGGGGAGGATGAAGAGGACCCTTTAGGGCGTGGCCGTCCTGGGGCGCGGCCATGCTGATGACGGTGGCGCGTGTGACGGGTTGGCCGGAACGGGAAATTCTGTGGGAAATTCCGCTGGCGCGGCTGGTGCAGTACGTGCATGCGGTTTGGAGCTATGACGCGACGCCGTGCCGGTGGAGCTGCTACACGGAATCCTCCGGGCATGTGGGGGACGTGCTGGAGCAGGCCCGGGAAGCGTGGAGGGAACAGATAGAGCAACTGGAATAGTCCGGTTGCTCTACTTTTTGGCAGGGGTGGAGGTGCCGTGGAAAAGCAGGTAGAGCAGTACGAGGACAAAAGCAATAATCCACGGAGTGCCATGGTACAGGATGGCAAGCGATACCCCCGCAAGAAAGGCAACGGCAAGAATTCTTTTCAGGACGTAAAGAATGAAGTCCATAGGTTAAATTTAGAACATTTACAATAATAGTCAACGGAAAACGATTATGAGCGAAGGGGCAACTATTAAAATTGACGGGGACGCTTCCGGCTTTATTGCCGCAACGGAGGAAAGCAGGAAAGCGGCAAGCGGCATGTCCGAAGCCTTGCAGGGGGCCGTGGGCGGAAGCACGGGGGAGGCCGTGAAGGGGCTGAAGGGCATGGATCAGGAGGGCCGGAAGGCGTGTAAACGGCTGAATGCCGGTCTTATCAATATGAGCGCCACCATTACGGGGGTAGGGGCCGCCATTAACGGCCTGCGGGCAGGCTGGGGCAAATTTTCCGCCATGCTGGCGGGCGGGGATGACCTGGAGAGAGTAACCCGGCGCATGGAGGCATTCACGGGCGGCGCGTCAAGCGCGGCGGAAGCGGCGCGGGATGTGGTGGATTTTGCTGATACGCCGCCATTCGGGCTGGCGGAAACGCAACGGGCGGCGCAGTTGCTTCTTGGGTGCGGCGTCAGGGCGAGCGAGTTAAAAAGTACATTGGAGGCTCTTGGGAATGTGGCGGCTGGTGGTGGTGCCAGTCTGGAAACAGTAGCGGCGCGACTTTCCAAGGCTTTTCAAATGGGGAAGGTGGATGTGGAAACATTAGAACCATTTACGTTAAGCGGTATTGACGTTATGGGGCAAATGGCAAAACAGGCGGGAAAAACGAGGGCGGAGTTAAAGGATATGATGTCTAAAGGGAAGGTCGGATTTAGCCAAGTTTTTAGTGCTTTGAAATCCATGGGTTCCGGCAGCGGGCAGTTTGCGGGGGGGATGGAGAAAAATACGCAGGATATAGAGAGCAGAGTGGAGACCCTGAAAGGCAAGGTTGGAGCGTTGAGCCGTATTTTTGCGGAACCGGTAACAAGCGGCATCAAGGATGCCATGGACTCCATAGGCGCGTCATGGGCCGGTCATGGGCCGGAGGTGGAGCGCGGCTTGAGGAAAACGGGTGAATTGCTGGGGGGGATTGTGAAAGCGGCCGCGCCTATCGTTTCCGCAGTAGGGGGCGGCCTGGCTTCAGTAGCCGCGGGAGGCGGCCGGGTTGAAAAGATGATCCGTAGCGGCATTCTGGCCTGGGGGGCGTGGAAGGCTGTAGGCATGGCGGCAAATTCTTCCGTGGGGCGTTCCATTCAGGCGGCGGCCGCGGCTTTCCGGGTGGATTACAACAATGAATTGCGCCTGGCCGGGGGAAATATGAAGAGGTTTGATTCAGCCGTTCGGGCGGTGGGGTTGACCGCGAAACGCACATGGGCGCGCATGGGGGCCGATTTGGCCGCTTCCCTGAAGGGGCCGGCCATTATGGCGGCCATTGCGGCTATTTCCTATGCTGTATCGGAGTTGTATAGGGTAGGATCTGATGCGTTTGGCCATGTGCCTAAAGACGTGCAGGAAAAGGAAAAAAATTTTGGCCGGGATAATGTTGATTTTGATGAACGGATCAAAAAGATGGCCGGGGAGGCGTCCAGCAAGCTGGACGTGGGGCGCGTCATGGATGAATATGACGCTGAAATTAAACGCCTGAAGCGCGAAGAAGAAGACCTGCTGGCGGAAGATCCGCTGGGGAGAATGACGGTTGCGGTGCAGGATAGGCTGGTGCTGTTGCAACGTGAGCGGAAGGAGTTGCAGCAGGTGGCGGAAGCGAACGCGAAAGCGGCGGAGACGCGGGAACGGGCGGCGCAGCGCGGGCAGCAGACGGAAGAGGCACGGAAGAAGACGCTGGAAAAAATCAGGGAAATACAAGATGAATTGTTATCCCTGGATTATGACCGGGCGGAAGAAGAGAGGGAGAGGCGGCGCAGCGGAATGGGGCTGGAGGACCGGAAAAAAGACCTGCTGGGAGGATATGGGAGCATTGAGGGCCTCAAGAAGGCCATTGCGGAGCAGAAAGCCCTGCTGGATGGCGGGGACGCCGTGGACGGCATGTTGAATCTGGAGGGGGTGGAGTCCAGAATCAAGAGCCTGTATGAATTGCTTGGCAAGGTGGAAGAGGTGGATCGTGAAATAGTGGAGCGGAATAAGGAATGGGACAAGGCGGAAGCCAAACACCAGAAGCAGGCTGCCCTGCTGCGCGCGGAAATTCACGGGCAGAAGGATAAGCTGCGCGTGTTGCAGGAGCAGGCGCGCGTGCTGGAGCTGCAAAACCAATATGAGGCGGATGGCATGAGCAAGGCCCGCGCCGGCGCGGCGGCCCGTGAAATAGCCGCCCTGGAGCAGAACCGGAACCGGGCGCAGGCCGGGCGCGAATACCGCCGGCAAATGGCCCTGTTGAAAGCTCAGGCGGAGGGAAACAAGGCGGAAGAGCGGCGGCTGAAGATGGCGGAGCGCATGAAGGAAATTTATGACCAGCAGCGCGGCTTGGGGATAGACAGGAAGACGGCCATGAGGCGTGCCCGCGGCATGGCCGGGTTGGAGGATATGGTGGAGCGGCGGAAGGACCGGAAGGAAGGGAGCGGACCCATAGCGGACAGTCTGGCGCAAGTGGGCGGCGGGGGCCGCTCCATGATGGGGAGCATGCCGCAACTTACGGAAGCGAGGAAGCAGACAAATTTGCTTCAGCAGATCGTGAAAAACACGGGCGCGGGGCGGAGGGGAACCCTGAAAACGGCGGCCGTGCTGGGATATTGAAATAGCCGCTAAATGATAGAGAGAGAATAATAAATATGGGAAGAAAAATTAACATTAAGAAGCGGGAAACGCATGAAAAGACGCTGGAAATAGAACGGGGGGATGAAGGGGAAGTAAGGGCTGTGGGGAGGATTGTTTACACGGACAATCAGGAGGGCTGGAATACCCGGTGCCCGTCAATAGGATCCGCTTATCCTGATGATGCCGCTTTGAGGCTCAAAAAGATAAGCATGGAAGGAATGGAGGGGGATATGGTGAGGGTGACGCTCTATTACGAGTTGCCGCGGGAAACGTCTTTTGAATTCGGTGGAGGGGAGGAAGTGGAATATTCCATGGATTATTCCTGCTCTGAACAGCCGTTGCTGACGCATCCGAACTTTCAGGACATAGATGGGGAAGAAAAAGACGCATTGATGGCTATGGCGTCCGGGGCTTCTCCTAAAGATACGTTTGGGAAAGAGGATAAGGTGATTGAGGATGTTGTGAAATCGGAGGCCGGGAAGAAGGCCATGGAAAAAATGCGTAAAGGACAGGTTAGTTTTTTGTGTCCCGGAGGGGTTTTTTCCGTCACTTCTACCGTTCAGGCGTTGAGCATGGCCGGGGTCGGAAAAAAAGGGGCTCCGGGCAGCGGCGCGCCCGCGGTAAGCGGAAAATATGATTGGATCAAAGAGGGCGTGAGCGGTCGCAGGACGGGAACCGGGAATTGGCGTCAGACGGTTTCCTGGAGGTTGAGCGGTCCGGATGGCTGGGATTCTGATTTATATTGATTTATGATTAGCTGGCCGTTTTTTAATCAAGGGGAAGAGTTGAGCGCGTCTAAGTTGAGGCGTCTGGTTAAGGGGTGCCGGGAACTGGAGCAGTTGGCCAAATCTTGCCGCTTGCAGAACGGGGTTGGTTACACGTTTAACCGGGGGCTGGGCGGCACGTCATTAACCATAAGGCCGACGGGGGGGAGGAACAAAGCAGGAGAAGGCGCGCCGTTTACGCTGAAGAGGCTGGAAAAGGGGGATGCGGGATATAAGGCGTATTTCTGGCCCGGCATGGTTTTTGAAGTGCATCCGGGCGGCGTGCGGCGCATTAAGCCGGAACTTAACGGGGAAAAGATGGATCAGGCGGAGGAACCGCCTTTTTTGTCCGTGCAGGGAGGGGATAAGGTATTTTTGTATCTTGAGCGGAGCGCGGATAACCATGATTGCATTACATATGCGGAAGTGACGGCGGAGGAAATAGGGCTGGCGCGCGCGGTCAGAATTTATCTTGGGGAATTCGAGGAAGAAACGGATGAAGCCGGAGAAAAGGTCTTGAAGTATCATGAGGCGTGGAGCGGCCATGTTCATTATGCTCAAAGTTCCCTGAATGAGGGTTGGAGGGTTGTGGTTGATACGGATGAAGAAGGCGCGCCGGATATGGCCTATGTTAAGAAGGGCGATATTTACATAGCCGGGCAACTGGCGCAGCGCGGAGGGGGTACCTGGGAGGTGGCACCGAAAGAAGAGGGGGAAATCTGGCTGGAAGTGAAATGCACCGGGGATGGCGTCATTACAAGTGCCGAACTGAAAGAAACGAAAGGATCTTCCAAGCCGCTCCAGTATGTAGCGGAACCGGATGATGAAGAAGCCGAAGAGGAATTCACCTATTGCTTCCTTTTGGCGAAGGTGGAGAAGCTTGAAGAACCCTTGCCGGAGGATGGTAATTTGCCGTCTCTGGTGTCAGTAAAACAGTATGCCCTGGGAGCGGTTTATTGCGGGGTTGCTCCTGATGAATTGGGGTTGAAAGCCGGGAAGGGGATAGAGATTGTGGATTCAACGGAAGAGCGGGAAAAAGAAATTGCCGCTCTTATTGAGGACGCAAAGGAACCTTCCAACGGAGATTGTTCCCTGATTTACGAAGAAAAGGAAGACGGCGGGAACTCCGAAGGAAATCAGGGAGGGGGTCAGGGAGGGGATCAGGGAGGGGATCAGGGAGGGCAAGGCGAAAACAAAGGAGAACCGCTGAAACTGTTATGTTCTTCTGACGGCTCGGTCAACATTAAGGATGAAGAAGGAAAACTGTCTTTGTCCGCCCAAAAAGTGGAACCTGGGGATGGCCTTGAATGGAAAAAGGAAAAGGATCAGGACGGGAATGACATTGATACGCAGATTTTACAGGTCAAGATTGATTCAACGGAGGCAGATTCTCCCAAGCCGGGGAAATGGCCTGTAAACTTGTCCGTCTCTCCTGAGGGATTGAAGGGGGAACTTGATTTAACGGTAGATACCAGCGTTCATGATTTAGGTGGAGGGGCTTCCGTGGGATTGTCCAATGCTACGGCGGGGGTATTGTCCCTCGTGGTCACTCCTGGAGGCGACGCGGAAGAATTGAGTTTTCGCGCCCCTTTGCGGAAAAATGGGAAGTATGTTGTGCTGGATTATGTCAAGGAGCCACACACCTTGCCGGACGGAACAACGATTGCCTTGGGGTTATTAGGCACCCAGCTTGATTTGGTGGTAGATACGTCCAACACGACCGGCGGC